>JAJPZL010000458.1 GCA_021204375.1 Bacteroides sp. | reverse complement strand
GAGTACTATATAGGAAAAGTTTCCGGACAATTAGAAGGAATTTATCTTATATCCAGCCAGCATAAGGAGATGAAAGAAAAAATAAAAAAAGATGTTCTGCAATTCCTGAAAAGCGGGAACTATGAAGATCTTATCGTTCATAAAGGAACAGGATCACAAACAGCTTTCTATATTAAACGAACTCAGGATAAAGTGAAAGAACTGATCATGACCACAGAAAGCGACAAGAAAATAAATTTTATTCAACTTATCGGCGACATTACCCTCTCGGATATTAAAAATATTACTACCTATAACAATGATGCAAAATAAAAGTGGGTATTGTCTCAGACACTATGGTAGTGAATATTTTTAAATAACAAATCCGGTCTTCAACCATTTAGTTTAAAGATCGGATCTTTAATGGAACAGATATCACAGTTTAGTGGTCTCTCTTTTTACTTTTGACAAAACCAACCCAGAACATACTGATCAATGCTGCCAGAAAAACAGTTCCTGCCAGAATCATCACTCTACCGGGTTTGGAAGGTTTCAAAGGAATTGTAGCAGGCTGTATAACCGTATATACAGGTGTGATTTCCTGCACTTTTGCCTTTGCTACCTGAAGCTGCTGAGCCACCTGGTTATAAATACCATAGGCCAGGGTCATTTCATTCTGCAACCGCTCCTGTTCAATCAGGTAGCTTTTAAGTGCCACATATTGGTTACCGTCCGTATAACGGGCATATTGCTGTTGTATCCGGAAATACTCCTTTTTGGCATCTTCATACAGTCTCTCCGTAAAGGCCAGATCGTGACGGGCTTTATTGGTTCGATAACGGGTTATGCACTCCTGAAGATTATCCATCACAGTATCCGTTATCATAGCAGAAACAAGGAGATCCTGCATGGTAACAGAGATGGTTGTAACTCCCGTTTTTTTTATCAATGGATGCCCCTACCCGACTGCTCAGATCACTCAGCACGTCTGCTTCATCGGGAGTAAGCCGGAAGGGATCCAGCTTCTCTTCCCGGAGTATGTTTTTATCCTTAAACCAGGACATTCCTAAACCAATCATATTTTTGGGTAAAGAAACAATTACATCCCACCAGGGTTTCCACTGGTGATCATCCATATACTCATAAAGAGTAGTGTGAATATCCCCTTTCAAATCAGTTATGTACACCGGAAAAAGATCCAGCAGGAACGGAGTCGATTGTACAATATCTGGATAAAGTTCGGGAGAAAGTGCATCTTCTCCCATACTACTGGAAAGATTAATACCAGCCATAGCTGCCAATGTTCCCATATTCCCTCCTGCTCCTTTCACAGCCGCTTCCGGGGCGAGTTTCACACGGGTAGTATACTCCCTGGGAAGGCTCAAGGCCACTATAAGTCCGACAATAAGTCCGACTCCACATGCCTTTAAAATCGTTCCTTTTCCCTGCCATATCTTTCTGCCAACCTCTACCAGATCTATCTCTCTCTGATCTCTCTCTATAGGATTCTTTGCTATCTTTTTACTACTCATACATTTACTATTTAACAATATTAACAATAGTAGCTACCATAGCAGCCAGTGAAGCAGTAGAAGTTGCAATACTCATAGTTTCAGCTACCGAAATGCCTTTTCTTTCTGGTTTAACAGGTACAATTATTTCACTACCCGGTTGTATGGCAGAAGACTTCCAGCGTTTGACCCGGGAAACCGTACCATTCATATTAACCACATAGGCACGGCTCTTTTTAGCCCGTGCTCCGTAACCTCCCGCTCGGTTAATATAATATTCAACTTTGCATTCTGCTTATAAAGAGTTGTATTGGGATACATAACTGCTCCGTTTATCTGCACTGTATTCAGGTATTCGGGAACTTCCAGACGATCTCCGTCCCTGAGTACCAGATCGTAATCCGACCCCAGATAGCGGAGTGCCTTACCCAGTTCAATTCCAACATTATAAGTATCACTTATATCCAGACCACTCACTACAATAGAGTCTGCCCCTTTATCGGCCATTTTCAACGTTGCCTGCTGGCGGGCAATCTCTGCACTATTCATTTTACGGATCAGGCGGGCTCCATTTATATATGCATCCGTAGTAAGACCACCTGATTTAGTGATCAGATCAGAGAGCCGTTCGTTCTTACTGGTCAGGGCATAATTTCCGGCAAAAAGCACCTCACCGTTTACAGATACATTTCTTTGTATTTGGTAAGCAGGACTCTTACGTACATATACTTCATCAAAAGGTTGCAATACAAATCCGGGAATACCATCTACTACTAACCCATCTTTCAGGTCAAAAATAAAACTCTCTCCTAAGGTACTATCCACATACATACTCCGGGGAGATTTGATACGGCGCGATATTTCCACCTTAACAGTAGCAGCTGCTTCCAGAAGTCCTCCGGCCTGTATAATCATATCCTCCAGAGTGGTATTATCCGCATACAGGTAAGTACCCGGATTGGCTACCTCCCCATGTATAATAATGGTAGGTTGTTCCTGCAAATCGCGTGCAGAAGGAATATAGAGAACATCATTTTTCCGCAATACTATATCCTGCAGATCATTTCCAAAAAGTTCATGCAAATTGATCGGTAATACTTCCAGTATATAATCATCTTTTCCCCGATGGAGAACAGCTCGGTTCAGAAAGGCATCCCCCCGGAGTCCGTCCGCTTTCTCTATCAACTCCTTGACACTTCGGATAGATTCTCCCAGCTGATAAATACCGGGGCGATAAATGGCCCCCGTATCTCTATCCGGTTCTGAAAACGATTCAATACCGAATCTATTGATACTTCATCTCCGTCAACCAGTCCAAAACTATTATATTGCTCCTTCTCTACCGTAAAGACCTCATATTCCTGTGCTCCCTTCCGGATAAGACGTACATTATCCTTATAAACCTCTCCGGCAAATCCTCCGGCATACTCAATCAGATCTCCCAATGTTTCACCCGTTTTCATTTCATAATACATCGGTCGTTTTACTTTACCTGTAATCTCTACCAGGGAACCATAAGGAGAAACAAGGAGAACATCTCCCTCCATAAGCCGTATATCATCATTCATACGGCCACCTAAAATGTATTCATATACATCCAGTGTAATAAGTAGCTTTCCGTTACGTATTACCTTTATCTCTCTCAAACTACCGATCGGATTAACTCCTCCTGCACTGTAAAGAGCATGAAAGACCGTAGCAAAAGAGGATAACTGGTAAGTTCTCGGTACAGCTACCTCGCCCATGATATTGATCTGTATAGTACGTATATTTCCCAGTGTCAAAAGTATCTCCGAACTGGGGGCATCTCCGTTAATACCCGAATATATCTTACTGAATTCTCTTTGCAGATAAGTGTTGGCATCTTTCACAGTTAACCTACTCAGATAAACAGGTCCCAGATTAGTTACCATAATACTACCTTCGAGAGAGATCGTCTGACGAATAGAGTTTTCAGAAGCACCCCAAATCTCAATAATTACCTCATCACCCGGTCCCAACCGGTAATCAGCCGGTGTAGCCAGGTTAATATTGGGTTCAAAAGTAAGATGAGGATTACGGAAAATAGCATGTCCATAAATTTTTCTCCCGGACTCTTCTTCTGCTTCCGGATATCTATCCGGAGAAAGATTTCTCTTTTCGGAGCCGGAAGAAACAGATTCTGCGACAGAAGTTAAAGGTTCACTTTCATTCTCCATATCTGAACTCCGTATATCCAGGCGGGAGTCGGAAGAAGTACGCTCCCTACCTTCCGAAACTGACTTTTTATCTTTCTCTGAAGAGCTTTTATAACTGATCTGCATCCTCTCTGCCTGTTCACGGGTAATTCCCCGTCGCATCAGTTCCGTTACGATCTCTTTCTGGGTCTTTCCATCCGTCTGAGCCTGTATAATATACTCTACAACCTGTTCATCAGAAAGTTGTTGTGTAAAAAGACTGCCACAAAAAAAGAACAGCAAAAAAAAGAAGAGAATGTTCCTATGCATAGATTTTATAACTATAATTTTATAATAGACATACTTTGTTGTTTCATCCGTAT
>JAJPZL010000029.1 GCA_021204375.1 Bacteroides sp. | reverse complement strand
GTAGTTAATTGTATTTATAAATCCCCGTTTGTTTTGCTCGCATGTGTGGTAACATGGATTTTCTTCGGGTTTACATTCCGATCTCCAGATGGTTACCCTGACAGGTTTCGGGGCATATACCGGCGATGGGTCTAACGCATGAGGGCAGGTATTGAGTACAACTAGCGAATCCATTTCTGCCTGCAAATCCACGTATGATCCTTTTTTGGGCTGGCTGATAAACGATAAATTACCCTCGTTATCCACCTGAACAGCGGTAAAAAAATTGATGTGTGAATGAAGATTGCGAAGAGTCATTCCATATTTGGAAACTTCCGTAAGTAAACTGGTCAACCCGTCTCTGTAGTAGGCATTCCTGAATTGCTGATACTTTCTTTCTCCATACTTTTCAAGATTTGACTGCGGAGTACTACAGGCAGTTATTGTATCGTGCCATCCGCAGGTATCATCAATAATCGATAATAAGATACGCCCCATATCCGAAAAGAGGGCATGCCCTTTGGTTAAATAGGAAGTAAACTGAGCTTTCAGCGTATCAGCCATATTATATCGTTCACTATAATTCGCATGGTTATAGATGAGCATAGAAGCATTGGCTCCGCCTTCCACATCCGTTAGTCTCATACAAGTTCCCCGTTTGAGCGGATGGCTGAAGTTCCAGCCACCGAGAATAATCTCTTCAAACAAAATTAAGTTCTCATTGATCGTTTTCATATTATACTCTTTATTTATTTGGATTGAATGGGAAGTAAAATTCTTGTGGTAAGAGTAAGGTTGCCGGTTTCAACTCCTTTGATCTGCAGGAATTGCTTTTTAATTTCTTCCAGCCTTCTTACTTTACCCTGCACTACTATTATCTCCATGATAAAGTTATCTTCCAGTAGTATCCGGGTTGTATTTATAACTTCTTTAATGTTTTCCCGCTGTATTCCGGATACTTTGGTTAGTAACTCCCGCTGATCCTCCCTGTAGAAAAGTGTGATCGATCCGGCTACCAGTTCGTCATTCTTCAGGGAAGCCAGATAGAGGTATTCGTTCCTGATAAGGCTTGAAATAACCTGGGATCTGTTTGGCCATTCGCTAATATTCATGATCTCCTCTAATTGTCCGAATGTTTTATCCGGAAGGGAGACTGTAAATCTTTTTACTCCAATCATATAACCTCGTCTCCTACCTGGGTTAATTTGAAAAAAGGTAATTTATCTTCCTTCTCATCCGAAGCAGGATGGATCAGTTCTTTCAGCCGTTTTTTAGTAGCCAGAAATTCCGGACTGAGAAATTGCGCAGCACTTCGGGGACGCGGCACAGGGACTTCAATGATCTCTGCTATTTCACCCGGATTGGCTTTCAGCACAATAATACGGTCAGATAGATAAATTGCTTTATCCAGATCGTGCGTAATGAACACAATACTGATATTTACATTCCTCCATATCTGCAACAGGTGAGACTGCATTTTAGCACGGGTCTAGGCATCCAGGGCACCAAAAGGTTCATCCATTAGCAACATTTCAGGATGAGTAGCCAGCGACCGGGCAATAGCTACCCGTTGTTTCATCCCCCCTGAAAGCTGTGACGGATAGGAGTGCATGAATTTTTCAAGGCCAATGAGCTCGATCCACTTTTTCGCTTTGTTCTCAGCCAAAGCTTTTCCATTTTGCAATCTTAAGCCATACATCACATTCTCCAATACGGTAAGCCACGGGAAAAGAGTATATCCCTGAAATACCATTCCCCGTTCGGCACCAGGCCCTTCTACCGGCTTGTCTTTCACCCATATTCTTCCTGAATCATAGGGTTCCAATCCGGCAATCAGGCGTACCAATGTAGATTTACCACATCCGGATGGGCCGATAATGGAAACGAACTCCCTGCGGTATGTCTGGAAAGATACATTCTCTAAAACCTTATGAGTTGTTTTTAAAGACTGGAATGACTTTGTTACATTTTCTGCCCTGAGTATGACAGGTCGTTGTTTCAGTTTGGAGAAACGTTCTTTTACCTCCTCACTTTGTTCCTTATAGCTGGGTAACAGGATGTGTGTCATATATTTATTTTTCGTTTATGTATTTCCAGTGAAACAACATTTTTCCTAATTTTGCCAGCAGCAGATCGGAAACGACTCCAATAAGACCAATAATAAAGATAGCGGCAAATACTTTATCGAAATTCCGGTATTTGGCTTGCTGGTTAATGAACCATGAAATGCCTGTACTTGCCCCTACAACTTCGGCTACAATCAGATAGGTCCACGCCCAACCCAATAGAATACGCATATCGCGATACAGGTCCGGAAGGATAGCGGGAATGACCACCGATCTCATGATCTCTCTTTCGGATGCCCCTAATGTCTGTGCGGCTTCTATTAAACTTACGTCCATTTTACGGGTAGTATTGGCTATGACCAGTACTTGCTGAAAGAATGTTTCGATAAAAATAATCGCTATCTTAGGCCCGTCATTTATTCCCAGAATAGCTACTGCCAGTACGGCGAACACAGGTGCCGGCAAATACCGGAAATACTCAATGAAAGGTTCGAACAAGTGGCTGAAGGATTTATACGTACCACATAAAATACCCAGTGGGACCCCTATGATCGAGGACAAAAAGAAAGCCCAGAATATCATCCGTATACTATGCAGCAGACTCTCGTATAGCCAGGGTTCGCCCTGCCTCAGGGGTGGAGTAGTAAATGACTTTACCAGACTGACAGCCACTTCATGGGGTGCGGGCAGATAAACCGGATTGGCCGGAATCCCTTCTGCTTCTTTCAACCCTTGTCTTTTCATCAGCTGATTTTGCGCTACAAAAACACTTTTCTCGGCTAACATATCTTCCTTGAAAAAGAGACTGCTCCGGGATCTGAAATTTTCACCATGGGATGCCATACAAAAGGGATATAACTTACTACACACCATAAGAGAACAGGAAGTATAAATGAAAGTGTACAGAGTACCTTACGCTGTCCCGCAGAAAGGTTTTTCCATAATACAAACAATCCTTGTTTTTTCATGCGATCCCTCCTATTTTAATAAATCCAGCACGAGCGATGGTTCCATATAAGCATCTATATTTTGGGGTATGTTGTATACATGATTGGAGACGTTGAACGCATCCACTATTTTCGACGATCCATACACCGATTGAAATGAATCTCCTTTTTGCCACACTTGTTTAGCCTCTTCTCTCGTCAAAAAATGGACCCCTTCCATATAAGTAGCATACTCCTCAGCCGAAACTCCGGCACGTGCCGACATAATTTTCAAAGCTTCCTGCCGGTTGGCAGGATCAGCCAGATAATCGGTAATACGGTACCACACCTTTACTACTTTCTCCCAATCGCCTCTCCGGGCATTCAGGCTTGCCGGAGAGACCTCAAGCGCATCATAAATAAGACCGGGTACATCAGCACTGGTATATATCGCTTTTGAACCGGGTACCGCCTTTAACGCCTGTCCAGAATTAGGCTGCCAGGCACCAATAGCAGCTACTTCCCCGGAAGAAAGAGTTTGCGCGGTTTGATGGGTTACTACATTTACCAACTCTATGTCGGTATCTTTCATGCCTGCACTTTCCAGTGCCTTCAATAGTAAAAGGTGTTCTACAAAGCCGACTTCAATACCTACCTTTTTTCCTTTCAGCCCGGCTATACTATCGATACCCGGCGCAGCAACGATCATATCATTTCCGTTACTATAATTCGAAACTAAAATGATCTGTCCTCCGACACCGGTAGCTCCGATCACCAGAGCGTCTCCGTTAGTAATAGTTACGGCATCTATTTGTCCGGATGCAAAGGCATCCATAGAAGCTGCATATTCAAACCAGGAGAATACAACATTTACCCCCTCTTCTTTAAACCACTCCTTTTCGATCGCAATTTGCCAGGCTACCCAACCCGGCCAGTCACTAAAACCAATTTTTAAAGGGAATCTTCTTTGCTGCAACTACATACAGTAACCAATACCAGTATCCATACCATTAATCTCTTCATAACTTTATTTTTTAATTGTTACCTGATCCTTATAATTCCTGATAAGAGAACCATTGTTATTACGAAATTCAACAATCGTAACAC
>JAJPZL010000352.1 GCA_021204375.1 Bacteroides sp. | reverse complement strand
TATGGCCTCTTCCGGCAGTGACGATGTTTTTCTTCTCCGGGGATATGCCGGGACCGGAAAGACCTCTCTGATAGGGGCGCTGGTAAAGACGCTTAACCTGTTAAAACAGAAGGTAGTACTGATAGCTCCTACGGGCAGGGCAGCTAAAGTTTTTTCCGGATATACCGGTCAGAATGCTTATACTATCCATAAAAAGATTTACAGACAAAAAGCTTTCGGCAGCGAAACCGGTAACTTTACCCGGGCGGATAACCTGCATACCCATACCCTTTTTATTGTGGATGAAGCCTCTATGATATCTGTCAATTCTTATGAGTATGGCGCAGGAAGTTTGCTGGAAGATCTCATCCGGTATGTATACAGTGGTATAGGTTGTAAATTATTACTTATGGGAGATACGGCTCAGCTCCCTCCGGTGGGTGAAACGGAGAGCCCCGCTCTACAGGCAGATGTTTTAGAAGGATTCGGGCTGCAGGTAACAGCGGGAAATTTAACCGAAGTAGTTCGCCAGGCACATAATTCCGGTATTTTATGGAATGCCACCGCTATCCGGGGATTAATGGGAAAGGAACTATCGGAGATTTTCCGTATCCGGTTCACCGGGTTCCCCGATATCCATAATATAACCGGAGAAGAGTTAATTGACCACATCAGTGAGTGTTATGCCCGGTCGGGAATGGACGAAACAATGGTGGTCTGCCGTTCCAATAAACGTGCCAATATTTACAACAACGGTATCCGGAACCGCATTCTTTACAGAGAAGAAGAGTTAAGTGGCGGGGACTATATTATGATCGCCAAAAATAGTTATAGCTGGATACAGGAGGAGAAAAGTATTGACTTTATTGCTAACGGAGATATTGCAGTGGTACGCCGTATCCGGAAGATTCGGGAGCTTTATGGTTTTCGCTTTGCGGATGTTTTATTGCGCTTACCGGATTATGACGATATAGAAATTGAGGATACTGTTTTACTGGATACCCTTCACTCGGAAACATCTGCACTCTCCAGGGGCGAAAATGAAAAACTTTTTTATGCTGTGCTGGAGGATTATGTGAATATTCCGTTAAAACGGGACCGGATGAAAAAAATGAAGCAGGACCCTCATTACAATGCGCTTCAGATCAAATATGCCTATGCAGTGACCTGTCATAAAGCACAGGGCGGACAATGGGAGAATGTCTTTATTGATCTGGGTTATTTACCGGAGAGTACTATTAACGAAGAGTATTATCGCTGGCTTTATACGGCTATCACACGAGCTACCGGAAATCTCTATCTGGTCAACTTTCCAAAAGATCAGCTGGAAGAGTAGAGTTTATAAAAATAAAGAGTGTTACCCAACAGATAACACTCTTTCATTCTATCTCCATTAAACTTGCTTAAAGCGCTGCCAGCTCGATCACTTTATCAATAGCGGCATTGAGTCCGTCTACATTCTTTCCGCCGGCTGTAGCAAAATGTGCCTGGCCTCCTCCTCCGCCCTGGATCAGTTTAGCTGCTTCTTTTACCAGTTTTCCGGCGTTCATTCCCCCGGTTACCAGATTGTCGCTGATCATTACAGTGAGAAGAGGCTTTCCGTAATCATAACTTCCTGCTACAAAGAACAGATTTTCAGGGATCTCTCCCCGTAACTCAAAAGCTATATTCCTGATGGCTTCGGCAGGCATTGGTACACTGGTCCTGATCAGATGGATACCGTTGAGATCTTTAACAGAAGCAAGAAGTTGTTTTTTAAAAGCTCCCTGTTTCTCTTTCATAAACTCTTCTACCTGTTTTTTCAGTTCGGAGTTCTCTTCAATGTATTTCCGGATGGTTCCGCTCAGGTCAGGAACATTGTTGAAAAGGGATCTCAGGTCTGTCAGTGTATCCTGTACATGGTTGATCAGAGCCTCTACCCGTTCGCCTGTAAAGGCTTCAATTCTCCGGATACCGGCTGCTACCGAACTTTCGGAAACGATCTTCATCATACCGATACTTCCGGTGGCCGCTACATGAGTACCTCCGCAAAACTCAATAGCCGTGCCGAAAGCTACCACACGTACCTCTTCCCCGTATTTCTCTCCGAACAGGGCGATCGCTCCCAGTTCTTTGGCTTGTGCAATAGGAATAGAGCGGTACTCAGTAAGCGGAATGTTAGCACGTATTTTACGGTTAACCAATTGCTCTACCTGGCGCAATTCATCTTTGGTCACTTTCTGGAAGTGTGAAAAGTCAAACCGGAGAGAGTCCGGAGAGACCAGGGAACCCTTCTGTTCAATATGGTCGCCCAACACTTCACGCAAGGCTTCGTCCAGCAGGTGGGTAGCACTATGGTTCGCAGCGCTGGTCGCCCGTTTATCACGATCTACACAAGCCATAAAAGGAGCATCCAGGTGTTCCGGTAGTTGGGTTGTAATGTGTACCGGCAGGTTGTTCTCTTTTTTGGTATCAATCACCTCAATAGTCTCAAATTCGCTCACGATTACGCCGGTATCGCCTACCTGACCCCCGCTTTCGGCATAGAAAGGAGTATGGTCCAGAACGATCTGGTAAAGTGTTTTGTTTTTCTGTTTGACCTGCCGGTAACGTAAAATGGAAGCTTCATACTCCATATAGTCATACCCGACAAATTGAGTCGTGCCTTCCTTTACTACCATCCAGTCACCGGTCTCCATGGCCGCTGCATTTCTGGCCCGTTCCTTCTGTTTCTGCATTTCGGTGTCGAACGCTGCGATATCTACAGTCAGGTTGTTCTCACGCAGGATCAGCTGGGTCAGATCCAGGGGAAAGCCAAAAGTATCGTACAGGGTAAAGGCATCTTTACCACTGATCTCCTCTTTTCCTGCTTCTTTAGTTTCGTTCATGGTCTTTTCCAACATCCGGATTCCTGTCTCCAGCGTTCTCAGGAAAGATTCCTCTTCCTCCCTGATCACCTTTTCGATCAGATCTTTCTGGGCGATTAGTTCCGGATAGGCATCGCCCATACTCTCATTCAGCACAGGTAACAGGGTATACATAAATGCCTTTCTCTGCCCCAGGAAAGTGTATCCGTACCTTACGGCGCGGCGCAGGATACGACGGATCACATATCCGGCTTTAGCGTTCGACGGGAGCTGGCCATCTGCAATGGAGAAGGCGATCGTACGGATATGGTCGGCAATTACACGCATCGCTATATCCTTCTTCTCATCCTCTCCATACGTAGTACCTGCCAGTTCAGCGATCTTACGGATCAGTGGCTGGAATACATCCGTATCATAGTTGGAAGTTTTACCCTGAATAGCCATACAGAGACGTTCAAATCCCATACCGGTGTCAATTACTTTGGCAGGAAGCCCTTCCAGGCTGCCATCTGCTTTCCGGTTGTACTGCATAAATACCAGGTTCCATATCTCGATCACCTGCGGATGCGACTCATTAACCAGCGTAAGTCCGTCTACAGCCGCTCTCTCTTCTTCACTACGCAGGTCGATGTGGATCTCTGAACAGGGTCCACAAGGACCTGTATCTCCCATCTCCCAGAAATTATCTTTGCGATTGCCGTTGATGATCCGGTTCTCCGGCAGAAATTTAGCCCAGATAGCTGCCGCTTCGTTATCCCTTTCCAGGCCCTCCTGCGGACTTCCTTCAAAAACCGTAGCATAGAGGCGTTCCGGGTCAAGGCCTAATACCTCTACCAGATACTCCCATGCCCACTCGATCGCCTCTTTTTTAAAGTAATCTCCGAACGACCAGTTCCCCAGCATTTCAAACATGGTATGGTGATAGGTATCGTGACCCACCTCTTCCAGGTCGTTGTGCTTGCCACTTACACGGAGGCATTTTTGTGAATCGGCTACCCGGGGGTATCGGATGGGTTGATTACCCAGGATAATATCCTTGAACTGATTCATTCCCGCATTGGTGAACATCAGTGTCGGATCATCTTTGATAACCATCGGAGCCGAAGGCACTATTTTATGTCCTTTAGACTCAAAGAAATTCTTAAAAGAATCACGGATTTCTTTTGCTGTCAGCATATTGTAATCTATGTAGTTGAAGTTATTATTCTAAAAAAGCTGTGTAAAGATAGTCTGTTTTTATTATTTTTGCGCCACTTTTTTCGGA
>JAJPZL010000137.1 GCA_021204375.1 Bacteroides sp. | reverse complement strand
CAATAAACCTATAACAAGAGCCCGAAACCGTAAAATAATCATCAGTAACAATCGGACCAAACCCACTCTACTTCCGCAACCGACTTTAAAGATCAGTTATAAATGATACATTCAACCCGATATTTTATATTCCTGCTGTTCTGCACATTATTGATCCCGGTTGCCCGGGCACAGTTTGTGAACTATGGAACAGACCCAACTTCCCTGAAATGGAACATTGTAAAAACAAACCATTATAAGATAATTTATCCCCGGCAGGCCGATTCGCTGGCTTACCGGTATGTTACTTTTCTGGAAAATGTTTATCCATATATGGGAAAAACCATCGGAAAAGGGGTAGACAGACGTTTTCCGGTGATATTGCATCCTGCCAGTATGCTCTCTAACGGACTGGTAGCATGGGCACCCAGGCGTATGGAGCTGATCCCTACTCCCTCTTCTACCCTTTATGTACAAAGTTGGGACAGGCAGCTTGTGATCCATGAGTCACGTCATGTATTTCAGATGGAGCAGTTTACCGAAGGGGTATTCCGGCCTTTTTACTGGCTGGCGGGTGAACAGGTATCGGGTGTGGCAGCTTTTGCAGTACCGAAATGGTTTTTTGAAGGGGATGCGGTAGCTACAGAGACGGCCCTGAGTAACAGCGGACGGGGTAGATTGCCGGAGTTCCAGATGACTTACCGGGCCCGGAAAGTGACAGATAACTTCTTTTCGATGGATAAATGGTTCCTGGGCT
This sequence comes from Bacteroides sp., assembly GCA_021204375.1. Taxonomy (GTDB): domain Bacteria; phylum Bacteroidota; class Bacteroidia; order Bacteroidales; family Bacteroidaceae; genus Bacteroides. The sequence goes on along the minus strand of JAJPZL010000137.1, from coordinate 3,354 downwards.
CTTACAAGGATTATACAGGAGATTATTATGCATTGGGGTATGATATAACAGCATATGCCCGATACCGGTATGGGGCAGATATCTGGGACAAGACAACTCACCGGTATACACGAAGGTTCTTTCGTTTTCCTCCTTTCTCTAACGCTTTTAAGCACTATTCGGGTGCCAATACCAGCGCTCTTTTTAAAGAGACTTTTGAGTTTCTTGGTGAAGAGTGGTACCGGCAGGAAGAGGAGTACGGGGAGTATATCCGGAAAAATCCTGCGGTAGTACCGGCGCATCTCTCTCCCCTGCCCCGCCGGTATGCTTCGTATAAATATCCGCAGTACCTGGATGAAGAACGGGTGATCGCGGTAAAAAGCAGTTACGAGGATATTAACTCGGTAGTGATGCTTCGGGAGGGTCAGGAGGAACACATAGCTTATCTGGGAGTGTTGGACGGCCGACCTGTTCTACGGGGAAATAGGCTTTACTGGTGCGAGAATGTAAGCGGCCTGCGGTGGACACACCGCAACTATATTGCCCTGAAAAAAATGGATTTAACTACGGGAAAGATCGCTACCCTGACCCGCAATAAACGATATATGTCGCCGGCCGTAGATAAGGAGGAGAAGGTGGTAGCCCTATCTTTTCCGGAGCTGACAGGAGTAAATAAGGTGGTACTCGTGAACGCTGAAAATGGAAAGGAAATCGCTTTTTTTGCTGTACCGGAGAATGCTTTTGTAAAGGAATTAACTTTTACCGGATCCGGAAACCTGATAGCGTCCCTGATCAGTGACCGGGGAATGACCCTGGCAGAGCTTAACCCGGTAACGGGTGCATGGAGAGAGTTACTGGGTCCCACTTCAGCCAATATAACTTCACTTGCCTGGCAAAATGGAAAGCTTTACTTTGAAACAGGACTCAACGGTACCAACAATATATATTACCTGGATACGGAAAGCGGGGAGAGTTACCGGTTGACAACTGCCCGCTTTGGAGCATTTCAACCTGCGCTTTCTCCGGATGAACAACAGTTACTCTATGCGGACTACCAGCCGGAGGGATACCGGATAGCTGCGGTACCACTGGAAAGCCTGCCGGAAGAACGAACGGACTTCGGAAAGCCATATAAGTTTGCTCTGGCAGAGGTTGTCAAAGAGCATGAGCAGTTTAATTTAGATACGGTATCGCTTATTCCGGTTACTTTTGAACCTAAACGGTATAATAAAGTATTTCATGGAATAAAGTTACATAGCTGGGCTCCTTTTTACTACGATGTAAATGAGGCTATCAACCTGCAGACGGAAGATTTAAAAATACTGGTAAAGCCGGGTGTCACGGTGATCTCACAGAACTCGCTCAATACGGCGATCTTTCAGGCAGGTTGGTATTATTCGGATAAAGAACATCACGGAAAAGCATCGCTTACCTATATGGGACTTTTTCCGGTATTTGATATAGTAATGGATTACGGGGGGAAGGCTTTTAATATGGAGTTCACTACCCTACAGGGAAATATACTGGCAACCAAAGGCTATTATACAAACCGTACTCAACTGGAAACGGAAGCCCGGGTATACCTGCCTTTCAACTTTACCCGTAACCATTATATAAGGGGATTTCAACCCATTGTAACCTATTTTTATACAAATGATAAATATCAACAGGTTAAGAGCGGAAAGATGCGGGATTTCCAGTATTTACTTTCGGAGCTGAGGTTTTATAATTACCGGCGAATGGCCAAACAGGATATCATTCCGCGGTGGGGATATCAGATGCGTTTGCAATATATGACGCTTCCTTTTAATACGGAGAATTACGGGAAGTTCTATATCGGACGACTGACCACCTACTCGCCCGGACTGATGCGTCACCACGGGCTGATGACCCGCTGGGCATATCAATACCAGAGTATCGATGATAAGGCGTTATACATTCCCCGGCGGATCATTGATGCTCCCAGGGGATATGGTTATCTGTCCCAGACCCGTCAGCAGTGGTCTTTCAAGGGAGATTACTCTTTCCCGCTGGCTTATCCGGATCTGAAACTGAGTACTTTATTTTATATACAACGTATCCATGCGAATCTGTTCTATGATATTAGTCGTAATCAGCGTAGCAAAAGAGGCAACTGGGAAACACAGAGTTCCTACGGAACTGACCTGTTAGTAGACTGGAATGCCCTGCGCCTGAACTATCCGATATCAGCTGGTATCCGGGTAGCTTGCCCGATCCAGTATGGAAATGTAGAAGTAGAGGGCATCTTTAGTGTCTCTTTCTGAGAAAAAGTACTGATAAGAATTGCACAAAAAAGAATGGGGGAACTTATTAGGTATGAAAGTCCTCCCGACTTCATCCAAAGAGAATTTTAAAACCTGACTTAAATTGTAAAAGATTATGGACTTTACACTTTTTATTGATCACAATACATGTATTCGTTGCGGCAAATGTGTGCGGGTATGTCCGGCACATATTTTCAGCCTGGCCGACTCCAAGGCAAAAGTACAGGTAAATCACCCGGAAACTTGCATCAAATGCGGACACTGTGTAGCAGTATGCCACACAGACTCGGTAAAACATTCGGTATTCCCGCCAGAGAAGGTACATCCTATTGACAGGGAATTTCTGCCTTCGCCTCAGCAGGTGATGCTATTGATACGCTCACGCCGTTCTAATCGTGCCTTCTCCCGGACACCGGTTCCGGAGAATTACTTAGACTCCATTCTGGAGGCGGCTCATCGGGCACCGACGGCAAGTAATCAGCAGGAAGTAGAGTTCACCTTAATTACCGACCCTGATAAGTTACAAAAGATCATTGAAATTACTGCACAGGTATTTGCAGAGAAGGTTCACCGGATCAACAATCCCGTAATACGTTTCGCTCTGAAAACGGCTTCGCCTTCCACCTACCGGATGGTATCGATGCTTAATACACTAGTGGAATCGGTTAAGGATGGAAAAGATCCGATATTGCGGGGTGCTACAAGCCTGATCTTTATCCATGCCCGGAAAGATTTTCATTATGGGTCAATTGACTGCAACCTGGCTTACCAGAACGGTTCACTCATGGCAGAGAGTCTGGGAGTGAGTCAGTTCTATACAGGATTTGTATGCCGGGCTATCCTGGAGGATAAAAAACGTCGTATCAACAAATTATTGGGTATAGAGGGAGAGATCTATGCAGGATTAGCGTTGGGTATGCCATCGTTTAAATATCCTAATTATATAGATAAAAAAAAGATATCGGTAAAGAAGTTATAAAGAATGATCGAGGTGGTTTCCCCAAATGGGACAGAGACTTATTCATTTTCCTGAACAACAAAAACCTGTCCTGGCTGGATCCGGTCATGGTCCAGCTCAGTAGTTACTCTA
>JAJPZL010000448.1 GCA_021204375.1 Bacteroides sp. | reverse complement strand
TTCAAATCCAGAATTTATAATAGGACATTATGCGGATAATCATTTTAAATTATAGTACAAAGAACAGATAGAAATCAGGAAAGATTTGGGAATACAGGAAGGTGCGGGATCAATTTATTTTTTAACTCAAAAAGGTGTCGGGAAGTATATGTATATGAAAGATGCAACCGGAAAGCCTCACAGATAGCCTGTACAATGGAGAATCCCAGGCCCGTAGACTCTTCCGGAATATTGCCGGCCCGATGAAAACGTCCGGATAGATAGGTCATATCCAACGGGGTGTCTTCGGAATTTTCAATGCGGAGCACATCGGGCCCCATATAAATCCTGATCTCACCTCCTTCAGGGGTATGGACAAAGACATTTTTCAGTAGGTTAGTGATCAGTATATAGGCAAGATCTTCGTTAATGGAGAGAACAAATTCTTCCTATTCCCGATAGGATATCTGTAAAGACCGATTTTCATAGATCTCGCTTAGACCGGACAGGATCTCCTGCACAATCATAGCCAGGGAAATTTGTTTTATCTCGCCATGCTGGCGATTACTGATCCGGGTAAGCAATAATAAACTTTTATTTAGTTTTACTGCTCTACCTATGGTACGGTAAATATCGTCGATATTCCGTAACTGTTCTTCTGTAAGCTCCTCTTCTTCTGCCAGGAGTTCTATTTTTGCCCGGGCAACTGCTAGAGGGGTCTGGAGTTCGTGCGAAGCATTTTCAATGAACTCTTTCTGCTGCTGATAAGCTTCTTCACTCCGTCTTGACAAAGAGAGAGCCGCTTCGTTGAGTCGTTGAAACTCTTCTACCGGAGTTTTATTCTGTAATGGTGGGACGGGTTTGCCAGGAGTTACTTTATTGAGCCACCCCAGCAGAGAGGTGAGCGGAGAAAAGACTTTTTTAAGGATGATCCGGGTTCCCCAGAGTGTACAGATAACAAAGAGGGAGTAGAGTATGACCAGATAGAGAACGATCGCCTGAATCATATCATCTCTTTCTACGGTAGAGATCATCAGCTCCAGTTCGTGATAATCTCCGTTACTATCCCGGAAACAGGTGCGAAGCCATCGTACGGGTTCAAACTCATCTTCTATCTCTATATAAACGGTAGTATCAAAATAACGTTCCCGGTAATTCTCTCCCTCTTTCTGCGTTAGCTTCCTGAAACGATAATGCCACATAATAGTGTGCTCTTCGTCCATAAAACCGGGTTCCCGTAACGCTTTCCGTATCAGGATAGCTTTATAATCGGTCAGGGTATCGTTCGTTTCATCCATGATCTGTTCCATCAGGGTGAAATAGAAGAAAACTCCCCAGAAAGTAACCAGTATAAAAAAAGGAAAGCCAGCTTGCGGTAGGTATAACGAAGTAATTTCATGCAGGAATTATTTAGAGATCAGTTTATATCCGAACCCGTATACGGCTTTTATCTCTACCTGTGCGCCTGCCTGAGACAGTTTTTACGCAGGTTCTTTACCTGCGAATAGATAAAATCGAGACTATCGGCCTGATCGATATAATCTCCCCAGACTGATTCGGCAAGTGCGGTTTTATGGAGCAGACGATTGGGATTTACTACAAAATAATAAAGCAGGTTGAACTCTTTACGGTTAAGTATAACTTCTTTTCCATCTACAGAAAGAATACGTTTATCAGGATAGATCAAAAGATTCTCAAGAGAGATAGAGGTCTCTTCTCCATGCTGTCTGCGACGGATGATTGATTTTACCCTTGCATTGAGTTCTGCCAGGTGAAAGGGTTTCGGCAGATAGTTATCTGCTCCCAGTTCCAGACCGGTCACTTTATCTTCCAAAGAATCTTTTACTGATACGATCAGGACACTCTCACTACGGTGTAACCGTTTCAGCTATTCCAGTATCTGTAAACCACTTCCTCCCGGAAGCATAATATCCAGTACGATACAGTCATAATTGTAATCATTGATCTTTTCAAGGGCTTTCCGGTAGTCGGTAGCCTCTTCTACCACAAATTTTTCCAGCCTGAGCGATTCACAAATCGTTTCCCGGAATTTCTTCTCGTCTTCAACTATCAGTATTTTCATAAGTATCGCTACTGAGTGATTTCACAAAAATAAGAAGAGATTTGGGAAAGATTCCGGAATACCGGGACTTATAGCAGGAAATACCTACTCCTCTTCGGCAAAAATATCTTCCAGCAACTCCTCTTTTACCATACTCATCTTCCCGTCGGGAGTAATAGTCACAGAGACCGGATAATAGAGATCAGTCTGCGGATAACAAACACTGGTAGCAAAGACGATCCCTTTGTCTGTCGTGCGGTCGTATACCATCCCTTCCAGAATAGCATTCTTCAGAAATCCCGTATCAATCAGGGAGTTAAAACTATCTTTGGTAAATTCTTTATTAAAGATCGTTTCAAGGCCGCGCCTGATAAGCAAAGAGATCCGGTTATCTACAAAGACGGTACCTGATGCACTTTTTACTTTAGGGAGATTCTCGTCCGGCGTTCTGCTTATTTGCAGGGTATACTCTTTGTTCTTATAATTTACGGACAGAGTACTGTTAAAAGGCTGCATCTTCTCTGTACCATCAGCCTGACCGCTACTATTCTGCATCAGAACTTCTTCGTCCTTTTGAATACCTTCTCCCTGCTTTTTTCCACAGGCAATCACGACTAAAGAGAGCAGAAAAAGTCCGGCAAATAATTTTCTCATTCTGTGAAAGCATTGAATTCGTAAAACAAAGAAACGAAATAAGTAGCAAAAGACCAAAAAAAGAGCGAAGGTTTTATACCTCCGCTCTCAACATTCAACCATTTTTCAAGTAATTACTTCCTTCAAAATTTTTCCTGAAAACAGCTTTACCTGTCGTATTATTTTTTACCACGCTTTTTATCCATATCCTTTTCAATCCGTCTGGACTCCTTTTCAGTATATTTTCATACTGCTTCGGGGTAAGGATCTGTTGCAACTGAGCATTATAATCATCACGAACCTGCTGACGGGCTGCTTTTAACTGATCCCGTTCCTGCTGGGAAAGTTGTTTGTCGCGTCCGCCATCCACAGGCATCTCTTCAGACCGCATAAACCGCAGATTGAGTTCCTGCAGGGCAGCTTTCTGAGTATCATTTAGTTTATACTCTTTTACCAGCCTGTCAGTACGTATAGCAGCCATCTCTTCGGGAGTTTTTATCTCTCTTTTAATACTATCCTTTCCTGCTTTTCCATCACGCTTTCCACGTTCTTTACGCATAGAATCTCTCTGCGCTTCAGGACGCTTTTTCATCATCTCCCCTTTTTTTTTAGTGTAATTCTCATACTGTTCAGGGGTAAGAATATCTTTTAATCTGGCATTATAAGTATTCCGGTTAGCTTTACAGGCTTCCTGGATCTTTTCCATATCCTCTTTAGCAGGTTTAGTACCCGGCTCTCCCATAGAAGGCCATTCTTTTTCCATAAACTCTTTATTCAGAGCTTCTATAGCGCTTTTCTGGGTATCATTGAGCCCATACTCCTTTACCATACATTCTGTACGCATCTTCAGCATATCTTCAGGATCTCTGTCTCCCGGGCCACGTCCGGAACGATCCTGTGCATATACCGATCCACCCACTAATAAAAGTGCAACGAATAATTTACTTAAAACGTTCATACCTTTTTTCTTTTAAATTTATCTGCGATTATTTCCTCTTTTTTCCCGCTCAGCTTCTTTTTTACATACTCTTCATATTGCTGAGGAGTGAGGATCTCTTTCATTTTTGAATGATAAGATTCCTAACATACTCTGCGTTCTTCCTGGAGTCTTTCTCTCTCTTCTTTACTGCGTTCAGCGGCATCCTGTTTTTCGCGCTGAAGTTTTTCTGCTTCAAAATGCTCGCGATTTAAAGCTTCTACTCTTTCTCTTTGTTCGTCAGACAAATTATGCTCTTTTACCAAACGTTCGGTATGTTCTTTCACTCTATCTTCAGTATTCATATTTCTACGGGCAGGACGATCCTGTGCATATACCGAACCACCTACCAAAAGAAGCATTACCAATAGTTTACTTATTACTTTCATAACATTTGTTTTTTTTAATGTTTATAGATTCAATTCATTTATCTTTGTTACTATGACATGCG
>JAJPZL010000463.1 GCA_021204375.1 Bacteroides sp. | reverse complement strand
GGCTTAAACTGGTGGGTTTGCTGGTAAAACTTCATCGGGGTAAAATCTCTTTCAGGAGTAAGCTACATGAAGGAACAGAGTTTTTCCTCTCTTTCCCGCTGGAATATCCGGAGTATGAAGATCAGTTGCCGGATTTTCAGGCAGCCGCAAAGAAAGTGCTGCCTGAAAATCCGTCCGGTTCGGATAAACCCTGTATTGTGGTAGCAGAAGACAATCCCGAAATGATCGAATACATGCGGATCTCCCTCTCGGAGCATTACCACATTATTTGCTGTTCCAATGGAAAAGAAGCATTAGAGGCAGTGACTACCTATACTCCCCGGTTGGTTATCTCAGATGTGGTGATGCCCGAAATGACCGGGTTTGAGCTCTGCCGGCGTCTGAAAAGCGATGTAAGGACCTCCCATATACCAGTTCTACTGCTTACCGGACTAACCGGTAGTGAGAATATACTGGAGGGAATGAGGCTGGGTGCTATTGATTACATCCGGAAACCTTTTGACCAGGAGATCCTGAAGAATAGAATATCCAATATCTTCTCTTTACAGAAGAGTTCCCAAAAACAGTGGCTGGAAGAGCTTAAAAATGAAAATGCGGTTGAGTTAAGTAATGAGGTCGATAATGAGTTTATGGGACGGTTGCAGGAGCTGGTAGAGAAGAATATAGATAATCCGGAGTTAAGCATTCCTTTTTTGTGCCGGGGAATGGGGATGAGTAAGACCTTGTTATATAATAAGGTGACACAGCTTACCGGGAATGCGCCGATAGAGTTTATCCGGATCATCCGGTTAAAGCGGGCCGCCAATTTATTGCTTTCGGGTCGATATAGTGTAATGGATGTTGCTTTTCAGGTAGGGATTAATAATCCCAAATACTTTAGTTGCGTATTTAAAGAGTTTTATGGGGTTTCTCCCAAGGAGTATCTGGCCAAGAATCCTTCGAAATAGAATTTTGGGGTTTTAGGGGGGTATTTACTTTTCTTTTTTGTGAAAAAAAGAAAAGTAACAAAGGAAAAATCACGGACACAAGCTCTGCGGAGCTATTCCGAGATGGTCCGATGGCTTCGTGACCGTCCTTTTGTGAAACGCCGCTTTGCTTCGCTCGCGGTTTATGGATTAGATGAATAATATAGGCGATGTAGGAACGCATCTCTGCGTCTTCTCCGTGTTACCTTCTCGTTTATAGGTTCTTATACCCCGGGATGCGGATATAGTCTTGTTCAGAAGATTCTTTGAGCTGCGAAGCAGCGACAGATTCTGGTTCAGTATGGAAGTACTGAGTTGTTGTATATCAGATTTTTAAATCCTGAAGGGACGGCCGAATACTTTCCGGTAGTTTTGTGTCTACATCGCAGCTCAAAAAAAACGGGACATAACCATTCGCAGATACGGAGGTACAAATAGGGAGATGCAAAGTTACCTCTCTACTATTCCTAAAGAAAAGAAAACAGACGACTGCGCTTGCGCTTTTTTAGTGGAAAAACCAAACAGAATACGATGAAATGATGAAAAGTATACTTTTTATGAACCTTCCTATACCCTCCGGAGAGAGGGTTACCCTACTTTTGCTTCCGGATACAAACAAAAAAAGTAAAGTTTATGAGACTTAAAAATCTAATTACCTGTCTGGCTTTTGTCCCTCTTTTTACCGGGTGTTCCGGTGAGCAGGGAGACCCGCTCTACCTGGATGCTTCCCAACCAGTGGAAAAGAGGGTAAAAGACATGATGAAACGAATGACACTGGAAGAGAAAGTAGCCCAGATGTGCCAGTATGTAGGCATAGAGCACATGAAGGCTGCGGAAAAAGAGATGACACTCGAGGAGATGAAGGAGAGTCATGCCCAGGGATTTTATCCAGATCTTCACTCATCCGAGATCATTGAAATGACACGGCAGGGGAAGATCGGTTCTTTCCTGCACGTAGTGACAGCCGAAGAGGCTAACAAGCTTCAGCAGTATGCCCTGGAATCCCGGTTGAAGATACCGGTCCTGATCGGGATTGATGCTATCCATGGCTCAGGTCTCTACCGGGGTGGTACTATCTATCCCACACCCATCGGTCAGGCTGCCAGCTTTGATACGGAACTGGTGAAGAAAGCCTCCCGGGAAACAGCCATGGAGATGCGCGCTACCGGTACTCACTGGACATTTACCCCTAATGTAGAAGTAGCCCGGGATGCCCGTTGGGGACGGGTGGGAGAGACCTTCGGGGAAGATCCCTACCTGGTCGGTAAAATGGGAGTAGCTACGGTAGAGGGATTTCAGGAGAATGATTTTACCGGATTTGATAAAGTCATAGCCTGTGCGAAACATTTTGTAGGAGGGAGTCAGCCTATCAACGGTATTAACGGGGCTCACTGTGATATCTCTGACCGTACCCTGCACGAAGTCTTTCTTCCCCCTTTTAAAGAGTGCCTCGATGCCGGTGTTTTCACTTTTATGATGGCACACAACGAACTCAACGGAGTCCCTTGCCATACCAGTAAATACCTGATGACGGATATTCTGCGGGGCCAATGGAAGTTTGACGGCTTTATCGTTAGCGACTGGATGAATATTGAACGGGCACACGATAAACATGCTACAGCCACCTCTTACAAAGAAGCTTACTACCAGAGCGTAAAGAACGGGATGGATATGCACATGCACGGCCCCGAATTTGCAGAGGCTATTGTAGAGCTGGTACAGGAAGGAAAGATCCCCGAGAGCCGCATCAACCAGGCCGCCTCTAAAATACTGGAAGCCAAATTCCGCCTGGGACTCTTCGAAGATCCTTTTATTGACGAAAGTAAACTCAGTGAAGTAGTGTTCCACCCGGAGCATCAGCAAACTGCACTGGAGATGGCCCGTAAAAGTATTGTACTGCTTAAAAATGAGAACAACCTGTTGCCCATTGACCGCAGCAAATATAAAAAGATACTGGTAACCGGGCCCAATGCCGATAACCAGACCATCCTGGGCGACTGGGCTTTACAACAACCCGACTCTTGTGTAACGACTGTGATTGAAGGACTCAGACAAGTATCTCCCGAAACCGATTTTGACTTTTTCCCCTTTGATACCAACCTGCATACCATGGAGATGTCCCGGGTGTTGCAGGCCAAAGTACGTGCCCAAAGAGCAGACCTCGTCATTGTAGTAGTCGGAGAGAACTCCATGCGTTACCGGTGGAACGATAAAACCTGTGGCGAAAATACAGACCGTTACGAACTCTCCCTGGTAGGACTCCAGCAGGAGCTGGTAGAAGAGATCCATGCCACCGGCACCCCTACTATTGTAGTGCTGGTGAACGGACGCCCCCTCAGTACCGAATGGATCGCCGACCATATTCCTGCCCTGGTAGAGGCGTGGGAACCCGGCTCTTTCGGAGGACAGGCCGTGGCAGAGATCCTCTTCGGAGAGGTAAACCCCGAAGCCAAACTACCGATAACCATTCCCCGGAGTGCCGGACAGATACAAACTTACTATAACTATAAAGAGACCAGCAAATGGTTTAAATACGGTACAGGCAAAAGTACACCCCTCTTTGAATTCGGCTACGGGCTTTCCTATTCCGACTTTGAATTCAGCCCCATCCGGCTCTCCGCTGAAACCATGACTGAGAACGGTACTATTGAAGCCAGTATCGAGGTGAGGAACATCAGCGACCGTCCGGGAGCCGAAGTGGTACAGCTCTATATACGTGATTGTTACAGTTCGGCCGTCCGTCTCGTCAAGGAGCTGAAAGGATATGAAAAGATATACCTGAATCCGGGAGCAAGTAAAACGGTTACCTTTCGTATTACAGCCGCTCAGCTTAGCTTTTATGATATCGATATGAACTACGGCGTAGAGAAAGGAGAGTTTGAGATTATGATAGGCAACTCTTCGCGCAATGTAGACCTGAAAAAGGAGAAGATAACAGTACTATAGAGATTGGTATAATGTTGTATAGACGCATACTTGCGTCTCATCCACATCCTATTTTATACCGGGATGCAAATAGGGAGATACAAGTATGCATTTCTACAGAAAAATAATAAAATATAAATAAATTATACAATGAACATGAGAATAAGAAAAACAGTAATAACGTGCCTGTTGTGCACATTTACAGCTTCCCTGTTTGCGCAG
>JAJPZL010000047.1 GCA_021204375.1 Bacteroides sp. | reverse complement strand
ATTAGATATAGAACCATTAACTTTTACTACATTTGCCTTTCATAGTTTCATTTTTGCTAGTTTAGAAGTCCGGTTATGAAAAAAAATAATGAACGAAAGGCTCGCCATTTCAAAGCTATCTCCACTGAGAGCGCGCTATTACGATTACAAACATTTTACCTACCCCTGGCATTTCCACAGCGAATATGAGATTATCTATATCAAAGAGGGAAGCGGAGTGCGGTTTGTGGGCAATACCATTCACCCCTACTCGGAGGGAGATATTATATTATTAGGCCCTAACCTGCCCCACTATATGAAGAGTGATGATATCTATCTGGCTCCGGAAAACGACCTACGGGTTAAAGGAACCATTCTTCAGTTCAAAAAAGAGTTTATGCATTATTCGATCCATCATTATCCCCACTTTATAAAGATCAGGAACCTGCTCGAAGAGTCCCGGCAGGGTATATACTTCCCGGAAACAGGCTCCCGGAAACTTGTTACCCTGCTGGAAGCCATTCCCCGGGAAAAAGGGATGGATCAGTTTATCTCTTTTCTGCAACTTCTTAAACAGATGAGTATTACAAAGAGCCGGCAGATCATTTCGACCTCTGATATACCGGAACTACCCTTCTATAAGCGTTCAAGGATCGATAAAGTGATCTCGTTCCTTAACACCCATTATACCCGGCGCATGGATCTGGAAGAGATCTCCTCCCTGGCAGCCATGAACCCTGCCGCCTTCTGCAGTTTCTTTAAAAGAGAGCACGGTAAAACGTTTAAAAAATATATACTGGATATGCGGATAGGATATGCCTGTAAACTACTGCTTATTGAAAACCGGAGCATTTCGCAGATAAGTACCGAATGCGGATTTGAGACTATTCCCTATTTTAATAAAGTATTCAAAAGAAGTATAGGGTATACCCCTTCTGAGTATAAAGCGAATATGCTATCTGATTAATATTCCGGTACCCGGTCAGATCCACTCTTTATTCTTCTTCTATACCCTCCTGGAGAACCTCGATCGTTTTGGTGATCACCGCAAATTCATCCGGGAATATTTTGTTACCCAATTTATTGGCCCATGCCTGGGTAAACTCGGCACCAATATAGATGATCATAGCGGAGTAGTAGATCCAGGTGATCAGGATAGCCATAAAAGCGGTAGCTCCATAGACGGAGCCGACATTGGCAATACCTATATAGAAAGAGATACCCAGCTGACCTACCAGGAACAGAATGGTGGTAACCAGGGCTCCCACAAAAACATCTTTGATCTTTATTTTAGCATCGGGCAGCATTTTAAAGATAAGTACAAAGATACAGATCGTTACACACAGATTGATCACGATCCCTACTATCTTTACCAACGATTCAGCAAACTCAGAATACCCTGCCATGAGTCTATCGGTAAGATGTCCGATCACATTGGTAACAACAAAGGTGACCAGCAGAATAAAGGCAACGACCAGAATCATGGAGAAAGAGAGTAGACGGGTACGGATGTATTTAAGCCAGCTCTTTTTGGGAACCGCCTTTATTTCCCAGATAGTATTGAGCGATCCTTGTATCTCGACAAAGATAGCAGTAGCACCAAAAATAGTTACTCCCAGAGTGATAATAGTGGCCAGTGTAGAGGCATCTGACTCTTCGGCACTGTCTATAATATCCCGGATCTGATCTACCACTTCTGTTCCGATAACAGGTTGCAACTGGTGATAGAGTTGATTAGTCAGGTCGGCATGGAAAAAAGTTCCGATAGTAATAAGAAGTGAGAGAAAAGGGATCAGTGAGAACAGGGTGGCATAAGCCAGCGAACCACTCAGGGTTGGAATATTATCATCCTGAAATCCCTGGATCGTATCTTTTAAGATCTGGACCAGAATAGCAAAGGTGAACTTCTTTTTAGGGATTGACTGCTCTTTCATGAAAGTGGTTTTTTAGGAAGCCAACTATATCAACATTCCCGTTTTCCTTTTATTCAAACCGGAAAATCTTTCTTTTTGGCGGATAGTTAGTCTCGCTATACAACAAATAATTTCCCGGATGTAAAATTTTAGTTTTAAAAATTTAGATTCTGTCCTATAATCACTTACATTTGTTCACGGATTCATTTTACCGACTCTATTACTTAACATGTTACTATGAAAACCAACTCTCTGTACTTTAGAATCCGCTTTTTGGTTTGCTGCCTCCTTTTTTTATCAGGGGATAATAAGCTGCATGCAAACGGTAAAAGCCGGTTGGAGATACTTTTGCGCCAACTCGACCAGGTTATTGAGAACGAAGATATTTATAACGAGCAAAAAGAGAGCCGCATTGAAAATATAAAGAGTGCTTTGCATAACCGGAGCCTTAGCCGGGAGAACAGATATATTATTTACCAGAGTCTTACTAAAGAATACGAAACCTATATATGCGATTCTGCCAGGTTGTATGCCCATAAATGTGCAGATATAGCCCGGCAGTTGAAAAACAATGCCTGGATGGAGGAGAGTAAACTTATAATTGCCGGTATCAATGCCAAAGCGTAGATGTTCAATGCTTCTATTGATCTGTTAAACTCCATCCGGAAAGAGTATCTCTCTCCGGAACAGCAAACGGTTTATTATAAGACCTATTTCGATACCTATATATACTGGCTGGAATATCAGGATGGTAACGACATTCAATCCCTGGTAAGCAGTAAACTTGCCTACCAGGATTCTCTGCTGAGTAGTCTTATTCCCGATACATACGAGTTTGCCATTAACCACGACACCAAACATGTGGAACAGCGTGAGTTTGAACAGGTATACAATCATCTTTTCAGTTACCTGAAAAAAGTACAGCCTGATACACGGGATCATTCGGTGATCGCTTCCCTGATGGCTTACTATTATGAACGCACCGGTAACCGGGAGTTGCAGAAAGAGTATCTGGCTCTTTCGGCCATATCGGATATCAAAGCCTGTATCAAAGAGAATGTTTCGCTGCGCACACTCTCCATCCTGATGTTCGAAGACCAGGATATAACCCGGGCCAACAACTACATTAAAAAAAGTATGAAAGATGCTAACTTTTATAATGCCCGTTTGCGCAATATACAGATATTCCGCTTCCTGCCGGTAATAGATGGAGCTTTCCAGCTTGAAATGGAGAAACACCAGAATAATTTGCGCAAGTTGCTTATTACTATCAGCCTGCTTTCGTTTTTCCTGATCCTTACTATACTTATGCTAAGCGACCGGATGAAAAAACTATCCCGGGCACAGAAAGAAATTCTCCAGATAAACTCGGACCTGAATAAATTGTACGATAACCTGAAAACTGCCAACCAGCGGCAAATCCAGATCAATAACTCTTTAGCAGAAGCGAACCTGATCAAAGAACAATTTATCAGTAGTTTTCTGGAGATATGCACAGAATATATTGAAAAGTTGAGTAACTTTAAATCCTTAGTGAACCGTAAAGTGAAGGTAGGCCAGGTAGCAGACCTGATCAAATTGACCGGTTCTCCCGAAGAGAATAAAGAGCTATATGAAAATTTCGACAAGACTTTCCTGACGATCTATCCTAATTTTGTGGAAGAGTTCAACAAACTACTCCGCAAAGAGGAACAATATCAGCTGGAGAGTGAAAACATGCTTAACCAGAAGTTACGTATTTTTGCCCTGATCCGGTTGGGAATTACCGACAGTAATAAGATCGCTACTTTCCTGAATTATTCGCTTCGTACCATCTACAATTATAGAAGCAAAGTAAAATCAAAAGCCATCAATACGAAGCAGGATTTTGAAGAGCAAGTGAAAAAGCTCTGCTCTTATACCGAAAATCACTGATCTTTGCAGAAACCGGGCCCGGAATTCACTTCCCGGGTATCCTTCTCTATTTACCTAAGGGAGGGAAAGCAAAACAAATACGAGACTATCAATCAATATTTTACTTCCAGTAGTGGCATACAAAAAGTTACCTGAGATTTACTTTTGCCTGAAAAAACTCTCCTCCTCCCCTACATTTGTTTATCGGTTCGCAAACCGGTACACATCTATTCATTTAAACTAATACGAAATGAAAAAAGAACAAGAAATTAAAAAAATCTTCCGATAAATTCTCTTTGTCTTATTAAGTTTTATTTTACTACCCTCCTTATTATACGCC
>JAJPZL010000292.1 GCA_021204375.1 Bacteroides sp. | reverse complement strand
ATATATATGACTATACCCTTGTTTCAACCAACGAGAGTGAAGAGAAATTAATGGCAGATAGTCTGGTGGAACTTGAACAAACTATTCTCGCTGTAATGCCCAAACAACGGAAAAAGATATATCAAATGCATCGTTTTGAAGAAAAAACTATTTCTGAAATAGCAAATTCGCTTCATCTGAGTAAAAAAAGTGTGGAAAATCATCTTTTATTGGGACGCCGGGAGATGCGGACTTCCTTAAAAAGATGTATGTAACTCTGTAATAACATAAAAGACTCTCTGAGCAATCTATTCAGAGAGTCTTTTATGTTGAACGGGAGGTTTCTCTTACTGTACGGAATCCATCCGTACTATTAAATCCAATACTTTATTGGAGAACCCGTATTCATTATCATACCAACTTACCAGCTTTACAAAAGTAGGTGTTAAGGAGATACCTGCTTTAGAATCAAAAACCGAAGTTCGTACCTCTCCGATAAAGTCGGTAGATACCACTTCGTCTTCAGTATATCCCAATATTCCTTTCAATTCATTCTCAGAAGCCCCTTTTACTGCTTTACAAATCTCTTCGTAGCTGGCAGGGGTTGCTAACTGACAGGTAAGATCTACTACAGAAACATCGAGTACAGGTACTCGGAAAGACATCCCTGTGATTTTGCCGGAAAGCTCCGGTATTACTTTACCAACCGCTTTGGCTGCTCCTGTAGAAGAGGGAATAATATTTCCGGAAGCAGCCCTCCCTCCTCTCCAATCTTTTGCAGAAGGACCATCTACTGCACGTTGGGAGGCAGTAGTAGCATGTACAGCCGTCATTAAAGCATCTGTCACACCGAATTTATCATGGATCACTTTTACCAGCGGTGCTACACAGTTTGTCGTACAAGACGCATTGGATACAATGGTTTCGCCCTGGTAAAGATCTGCATTTACTCCCATTACATACATAGGGATATCATCTTTGGGAGGGCCTGACATCACTACTCTCTTGGCACCTGCTTTAATATGACCCTCAGCCTTCTCCCGGGTCAGGAAGATACCTGTTGATTCCACAATATATTCCGCACCTACTTCGTTCCACCTCAAATCTTCCGGATTTTTTTCCGAAGTGATACGGATACTCTTTCCGTTTACCACCAATTCATTATTCTCTACCCGGATATCTCCGTCAAACCGGCCGTGAATTGAATCATACTTCAGCATATATGCCATATAATCCGCACTAATCAAGTCGTTGATACCCACGATCTGAACATTTTCATACTTTTGAGCTGCACGGAAGACCAGACGTCCAATCCGTCCAAATCCATTAATTCCAATCTTAATTGTTTTCATACCTAACAATTTTAAATAATTAATCAGGCTAAGGGATCTCTATCTCCTTTTCCTGTTGCAAAGTTAGTACAATCCTAAAGTGGCAGCAAGGACATATTACATACAAATACTGCCATTTCAGAAAAGAATAATCATCTTTGTTATTACTATCATTACCTTTGTATTATGAAAGATAAAAAAGAAGTACGGCATATTGTTCTCTTAGTGCTTCCCTATTCGACGCTGCTGGATGTATGCGGACCGCTGGATGTGTTTCAGAAAGCCATTGATTATATGGACGAAGCAGTACCGGAGCCGGATTTTACCTATCAGACCCACATTGTGTCCACACATAAAAATAAAAGGATTGACCTTAAGGCAGGTATTTCTATCATTAGCAAAGGATATTACAAAGAGATCGATTATCCCATCGATACCCTGATCATTGGAGGAAATTCCCACAAGGAGGAGTATAAATTAAAAAAAATGAAGCATTAAACTGGATCAGCAATTAGGCAGGAATGGTACGAAGGATCTGCTCCGTATGTGGAGGAGCTTTTATCCTGGCCGAAGCAGGAGTTTTAACTCATAAAAAAGCTGCTACCCACTGGATGCTTTGTGAAAAACTGGCCAGAGAGTATCCCGATACTGAGGTAGATAGGGAATCTATTTTTGTAAAAGATGGTCATGTATATACATCTGCCGGCATTACCTCCGGTATGGACCTGACCCTTGCCCTGATTGAAGAAGATCTGGGAAAGGCATTTGCACTGAAAATAGCCCGTGTTATGGTACTCTTTTTAAAACGTCCTGGTAACCAGGCACAATACAGTGTATTACTGCAATCGCAGGAGACTGGCCACGAACCCATCAGAAAAGCAGTGGAATGGATACAGAATAACATCTGTGAAGAGATTACTATTGAAAAGCTGGCTGAATATTGCCTGATGAGTCCCCGTAACTTTGCCAGGGTATTTGCCCGGGAGATGGATATTACTCCCATGAAGTATGTAGAAAAGCTGCGCATAGAGACTGCCGGACGTTACCTTACCGAAACACACTTTACTATGGATGAAATAGCCCGTTTGTGCGGATTTAAAAACTCCATTAATATGAACCGGATGTTCTTACATGCTTTTCAGATAACTCCTTCCCAATACAGAGGGAGATTCCGTTCCTCTTTTCACTGATCATTCAGGTTTCCAGCCCAGAACAAATTCCGGGTTACTATAATCGCAGATCATCTCTTTATCTTTCTCAGCAGATAACTGCTTGGAAAGAGGATGCCGCATGGATACATTCACCGGTTCTCCCTCTAATGTCCGGCTATTATATTCCTAATACAGGAGATAACTGGTATTCCCGGTAATCGGTCCCCACCCTTCCGGTCGTATATTATCCAGTTTACAGGAGATTAGGACGGCCTCCGAATATGGATACCCTGCTCCCTTATTAGCCGAAGAACGGGCCAGTACAGCATTTTCTTCCTGTCTCAGGAAGGTACAATCTACAAACACATTTCCATGGTTGGCGGCTGTATTTCTGATCCACATAAACGGTCCACGGCTCTTCAGGATACAACTTTGGAAAAAGGCCGGTCCACGTCCAAGTACCGTATCGCCATCCCCGTCTATCCGGCAATTCTCCAGATAGAGAGAACCGTTGGCCTGCAAAGCATCTCCCGAACCTATAATATGGACATTCCTGAGATAATTCCGTTCACCCATGATCAACAATCCTTCGGCCTGTCCTTTCAATGTAGTCATGATCGTTATATCTTCCAAACGCATATCACAACAGTTATCCGCGGCAAAAGCTGCCCGACGGGAAGGAAAAGTACCCGGCCACTCATTGGTCTTTACATTGAGAGGATGGGGATTGAATGTCTCATTATTAGCATAATGAACCACCACACCTTCACGTGACTCGCCCTTCAGGGTAACATTGCATTTATTGCGGAAATAAACCAGCTCTTCATAATCACCATTTTTTATAAAGATCTTGTACTTCTCTGTAGCAAAGTCAGGTATAAAATCCATAGCCACCTGTACCGTATTAAAGTCTCCATTACCATCCGCACTGACAGTCAGACTCCGTACACTTCCGGCCGGCGGGTTATTCTTTGTTTGAAAACGCCATCCCGTATCTGAAGTAATTCCCTGAAAACTACTATCCTCCAAAGAGAGAACTTCCGGGTCAATCGTTACATAATATTCTTTACCATATTCCAGTAAATTATGATGAGGATAGATAACCGCCGTATTCTCTTTGATGATAACCGGATAGAACCGGAAACCGTCCGTGAAACGGCCGATAATAGTGAGCTGGTAGGCAGAAGTATCTGTTACAGCCGTTCCCGACGGAGTCCCCGCTACCGTATTGGCATTGGTATAATTCGTCGTTGTATATTTATAAGGTGTGCTGGTATATGCTGCTACCTGCTTGCGGATCATATCCGGCTGGTCAGGACCGGCCGGGATACTCATATCCAGACTATCTACCAGTCTGCCTGTTCCTGTCTCAAAGATACGGATAAATCCTTTTTCTCCCAGGGTAGGAGTACTCCGAAAAGTGATCTTTAACTGTATATCCGGATTTATATTTACTGCTCCGGAAGCCGGATAGAGCTCTACGACACCCGGTAGCATTTGTTCCTTGCAGGAACACAGGAGAAGAACAACAGACAAAAAGAGAGATAAGCGCATGAATTTCATAAATTCAAGTGTGTGTTTAACGATAGTAAAATAAAACCAGTGCAAAATAGTAAAAAAAAGATTACCGGTAAACAAAAACCTCATTTTTTGTATTATGAAATATGATAAAC
>JAJPZL010000477.1 GCA_021204375.1 Bacteroides sp. | reverse complement strand
TCATTCACATCACATTTACCTATTATTACTTTTCCATCATATTCTTTAGCCAGCTCCTCAATGATAGGACCTACCATTTTACAGGGTCCGCACCAGGGCGCCCAAAAATCGACAACTACCGGTTTTCCTTCCGCCAGTACCTCTTTAAAGTTACTGTCTGTAATTTCTAAAGCCATTTTTTATTTGTTTTATAAATGAATGATTCGGTTATGCAAATATGCTAATTAATACGGAACGCAAGCTCCGGATGTTCTTTTAAATAAGAGATCAACTCTTTTCCCACATTTAAACGTAATTTACGACTCATTAGTTCAATTTTCATCTGTTCGTTTACCGGGTCAGTGATCTTGAAACAGAGTTCAGTATTACCGGGAGAATTACGGGTCAGGGAAGAGAGTTCGGTAACCATCTGTGCATTCAGGATGGATAACGGGATCATAATAGTTAGTTTCTCTACCAGCTTCTCCTTTACATCGGGTAAAAGTTCAATAGAGGCTATCTTTATCTCCAGTTCATCCTGTCTCCACTGTTTGGGTTGGCATTTGGCGCGGATAAACAGGAACATTCCTTCTGCAAAATAACCTTGCAGATCGATCCATTCGTTACCGAAAAACGGTAATTCGGCAGATCCGGAATAATCTTCCAGCTTTACAATTCCATAAGGGTTACCGTTTTTACTATAGCCTTTGCGCAACGAAGTTACTACTCCTCCCATAGTGATATCCCTGCCGGCCAGCGTTTGCTTGTCGGCCAGCTCTGCCATACGGGTATTACATACATGTTCCAGAATAATAGAATACTCATCTAAGGGATGAGCTGAGAGATAGATCCCTACCAGGTCACGCTCCCGGTTAAGCTTTTCCAGGTCACTCCACTTTTCTGCGGCAGGAATTTCCGGGGTACTGATCTCTACTATATTGTCACCACCAAAAAGAGAATTGGCAGCCACAGATTTATCGGTCTGATACTTGTTCCCGTAACGCATCAATACTTCCAGAAAAATTTCATCTTTAGTGGTTTTTGCAAAGAACTGTTCCCTAGTAATGCCGGGGAACTGATCAAAAGCACCTGCCAGGGCAAGGTTCTCAATATTCTTTTTGTTGCATGCATTGAGATTGACACGCTGTACAAAATCAAAAACCGAGGTAAAAGGACCATTCTTCTCTCTCTCTTCTACAATACTTATAACAGCCCCTTCGCCTACTCCCTTAATAGCTCCTAATCCAAAGCGGATATTTCCTGCTTTATTTACAGTAAACTTCAGACGACTTTCGTTGACATCCGGTCCCAGTACCTGAATACCCATCGCCTTACATTCATCCATAAATTTGGTGATCTCCGTAATATTGGAGATGTTACGGCTAAGCACCGCCGCCATATATTCGGATGGATAATGCGCTTTCAGATAGGCGGTCTGATAGGCTACCCAGGAGTAGCAGGTAGCATGACTCTTATTAAATGCATAGGAGGCGAATTTTTCCCAGTCTCCCCAGATCTTCTCCAGAACAGCAGGATCATATCCGTTTTTCCGTCCCCCTTCAATAAATTTGGGCTTCATCTGGTCCAGTTTATCCCGGAGCTTTTTACCCATCGCTTTTCGCAGGGCATCTGACTCACCACGGGTGAAATCAGCCAGCAGACGGGATAGAAGCATGACCTGTTCCTGGTAGACGGTGATCCCGTATGTATCTTTCAGGTACTTCTCCATAATGGGGATATCGTACTGAATAGGTTCCCGTCCATGTTTACGGTCAACGAACTGAGGGATATAATCCATCGGTCCCGGACGATAGAGGGCATTCATAGCGATCAGGTCTTCAAAAGTAGAGGGCTGAAGTTCACGTAGATACTTCTGCATACCTGCAGATTCAAACTGGAAAGTACCGACTGTTTTTCCTTCGCTATAGAGCTGGTAGGTTTTTTCGTCTGTGATGGAAATAGTGTCAATATCTATATCCTTTCCTGTACTATCCTTAATATTAGTAATGGCCTCTTTGATAATGGAGAGCGTTTTTAATCCGAGAAAGTCCATCTTGATCAGCCCGGTCTCTTCAATCACCGAACCTTCGTACTGTGTTACCAGTACTTTCTCACCGGTCTCTTTATCATCTGCCGTACTGACCGGAACCCAGTCGGTAATATCGTCCCGGCAAATAATGGTACCACAGGCATGTACACCGGTATTGCGGATATTTCCTTCCAGCATTTTGGCATACTTGATCGTATCGCGGATCTGTGGATCGGGCGAGGCTTCGGCAGCCTGCAACTCCGGTACATAATCAATGGCATTCTGCAAATTGATCTTTTTATCCGGAATACGATCCGGTATAAGTTTGGTCAGGCGATCGGATTCGGAAAGAGGTACCTTTTGTACACGGGCCACATCTTTAATAGCACTCTTGGTAGCCATGGTACCGTAGGTAATGATATGGGCTACTTTTTCATGGCCGTATTTTTCCGTTACCCAACGGAGCACCTCTCCCCTGCCATCGTCGTCAAAGTCAATATCAATATCAGGCAGAGAGATACGGTCGGGATTGAGGAAACGCTCAAACAGCAGGTCATACTCAATCGGGTTGATCTGGGTAATTCCCAGACAGTAGGCCACAGCAGATCCGGCAGCAGAACCACGTCCCGGTCCTACAGAGACTCCCATGCGCCGGGCAGCAGCAATAAAATCCTGTACGATCAGGAAGTATCCGGGGAATCCTATATTCTTGACAGTAGAGAGTTCGAAGTCTACCCGTTCCAGGTGTTCTTCGTTCATTTCACTCCACCGGATCTTTTCCTCTTCACTCATGGCACACCAGGCATCGATCCGTTTTTGCTCTTCTTCCTCAGAATTAGTCCAATGAGCAATTTCAGGATCTTTTCCCCAACGCTTTTTGGCTCCTTTGTAGGATAGATAACGAAGGTAGGAATCGTCATCCTGAAAATTGGTAGGTTTAGGAAAATTGGGCAGGATCGGATCGTGATCAATAGAGTAGTATTCTACCTTATCGCATATTTCGAGGGTATTGGACAAGGCTTCCGGAACATCACTGAACAGTGTGTTCATCTCCTCTTTAGTCTTCATCCACTCCTGCTTGGTATAGTACATACGTTTGGGGTCGTCCAGGTCTTTTCCTGTACTTAAACAGATCAGACGATCATGGGCCTCGGCATGGTCTTCGTGTATAAAATGTACATCGTTGGTACAGATCAGCTTAACACCAAACTTTTTAGAATACTCAATAAGTTTTTCATTCACTACCTGCTGAAGCGGGTAAGCTTCGTGATTGGCATTGTTTACAGTGGCTTTGTGACGCTGCAACTCCAGGTAATAGTCGTCTTCAAAAAGATTCTTATACCATCGGATGGCTTCTTCGGCCTCTTCAAACATTCCCTGGGTTATTCTTTTGGGCACCTCTCCTCCCAGACAGGCAGAAGCGATGATCAGGCCTTCATGGTACTTTTCCAGTTCCGTGCGGTCTGTACGGGGACGCATATAATAGCCATGTGTCCAGGATTTGGAAACCAGCTTGATCAGATTTTTATAGCCGGTCTGATTCTTGGCCAATATAATAAGGTGATACCCGCTCTGGTCCGGTTTTCCTTCTTTCTTATCCAGCGAGCGTCTGGCCACATACATTTCACAACCAATGATCGGTTTAAAAAGCTTCTTCTGCCACTCCTCTATCTCCTGCCGGCAACGAACTATTTCCGCATCTTTATCCTCGCATGCTGTCTTATCGCTTTCAATCTCTTCTATTCTTTTCTTTAACTTTTTTATTTCACCGTTGGGTCCGGAGTTCTTCTTTTTAATATGGTTATAGAACTCTTTGACTCCAAACATATTACCATGATCGGTTATAGCGATCCCTTTCATCCCGTCTTTCATCGCTTTCTCAACCAGGGCCGGAATACTGGCCTGGCCATCCAATATAGAAAATTGGGTGTGAACGTGTAAATGGACAAAATCCTGCATATATAAACTCTCTGATTTTTTGTATAATACTCTATGAACGAAAAAGTTTATAAAGATACAGAGGTTGAAAATGATAGAAAAGCGAAAAACAGAAAAGTTATCAACAAATAGTAATTTTTAAACTAAAAAGAATAAAAACAGTAAAAGGCAAACCATTTACTTGCTGTTTTTTTAAAT
>JAJPZL010000036.1:435-4156 GCA_021204375.1 Bacteroides sp. | reverse complement strand
CTATATCCGGGGCGGAGCTTCGGTGGTCCTACACCGCTTTCGTCCGGAGGTAATTACCGGTAAGAGTGAAGGCATCCTGAGCGAAGTGGATAATTATATTTCCTGAGGCGTTATTCCGGCTGCCGAAATGGCACTTTATGTAGAAGATGACTGGGAGATCAGTTCCCGCTTAAAGGCAAATGCCGGGTTTCGTTACCCCCTTTTTCAGGTAGAAGGAAAAGGGTATCATGGCTTTGATCCCCGGCTTTCTCTACGTTACCTGCTTACGGACCGTATTGCCCTCAGGGCCGGTTATTCGGATATGAAACAATATATTCACCTGCTCTCCAGTAATACCCTGGTACTGCAAACCGATCTGTGGGTCCCTGTAACCAAAAAGGTAAAACCGATGCACTCCAGGCAGTATGCAGCCGGTGTCTTCTTTCAACTTCCCCATACGATGGAATTCTCTGTTGAAACCTACTATAAAGGAATGGAGAATATCATTGAGTACAAAGATGGGGCTTCGTTTACAGAATTCTCCGGCGGGTGGGAGAATCAGGTCGAAGCCGGAAAGGGCCGGTCTTACGGAATAGAGTTCTCCCTTCAGAAAAGAGCCGGTAAAAGTACGGGATGGCTCTCTTATACACTGGCCGCGACAGAACGCCTGTTTGATCAGATCAATTACGTGGAGTGGTTCCCCGCCAAGTACGACCGGCGTCATAACCTGGCGATCACACTGAGCCGTAAACTGGGTGATAAAGTGGATGTTTCGGGTAGCTGGGTTTATACTACAGGTAGCGTGATTACACTCCCCCTGATACAGGTTGAACAAGGAGAGATCCCGGAAGATCCCTTTCCGGAACAGGTAGTAGTTGATCAGGTAGACCACCGCAATAACTATCGGCAGGATGCCTACTACCGGCTTGACCTGGGATTGAATTACTACACCTCTGTAAAAAAAACGTCGTTATGGAATTATTAATCTCAGCCTCTATAATCTCTATAACCGCATGAACTCTTTGTTGCTTTACAGCGACTTTGAAGAGGAGCCCTGGGGAGAGGAAAAAACGGGTATTAAAACGCGTAACGCTTTTCCCGATCATGCCTTCTTTATCTTTTACCTATAAATTCTGATGATGATGAAAAAACTTGCTTATTGGATCCCTCTTTTTGTGCTGCTTACCGATTGTGAAGAGATCGTTGACTTTACAGGCAAAGTACCCGCCTCCAAAATGGTTCTTACTACCATTATTGAGTGTGGTAAAGATACCTCCACGCTTGTCTTATCTGAAAGCTGGTTTATCTTTTCCAATGAATCTCCTGAAGGGATCTGGGAACCCAGCATCAGAGTAGAGGTAGACGGGAAGAAGAGCGGAGATATATTTCATGAATTCAGCTCTGTCCGGCAGAGTCGTTATCAATACGAGGCAGCCGTTCGTTCCGGAAATAAGATAAGAGTGGAAGTAGAGACGGAAGAATTCGGAAGAGTATCCGGAGAAGATGTAGCTCCTGACCCTCCCCGGATCCTTTCGGTAGATACTATTCGTTTTACAGATACCGATTCCGGAATACCCTATATGCGTACCTTGATAAAGATAAAGGATAACAAAGACCAGGCGGATTATTATCGTTTACATATTACACGGCACTATGTAAGGAATAAGGGTACTGCGCAGGAATATACGGACATACAGAAAGGGTTTTTCATCCATCAGGATGTTACCATGAGTGCTCTCTTTAGCGGGCAGGTACAGGACGAAGAGAAAAATCTGCTCCGTATATTCCCTGACGATCTTTTTAACGGAAAAGAGTATACGGTGAATGTCTATTTCCCACTGTTTATTACCGGAGAGTCTTCCTATATGGTGATTGAATTGCAGGCTTTGTCCGAGCCGCTTTATCGCTACCTCCGTTCCCTCGAAGCCAGCTGGAGCAGCGATACATTTGCCGAACCCGTAAAACTCTATTCCAATATAGAAGGTAGTTACGGAGTAGTAGGAGTCTGCAATACCACCCGGTGGGTGATCCCTTTCTGAGCGGGCAGCTCCCTGGTTTTGACCGGTATTCCGCTCCGGGACCAAAAAGTAAACAAATAAACCGGCTTTGTGTTATTTTTTGAAAGCTTTAAACCAAATATTGCCTCTTTTTTAGGGGGATAGTAGGTAATAGTGTGAAACGTTTTAATGCCGGTAGTATGAATTCCCATATCAGAGAGACCTCCTATAACAACCGTTACTTTTCCGAAAAATATTACTATTCGGGCAAGAGTAATACGCCTACTTCCATGCATATTGTATGGTATAACCCGGGAATGATCGATTCTGAGAGGATCGATCCGGGATCCCCCTTTTTACCTCCTTTTTGCGGGATGATTGTATCAACTGGATAAAGGTACAGGGATTGCGGGATGCCGGAAACATCACCCGGATGGTACTTGAGTTTGGTATGACCAGCCTGGATGTACGGGATATCCTGACTCCG
This sequence comes from Bacteroides sp., assembly GCA_021204375.1. Lineage (GTDB taxonomy): Bacteria > Bacteroidota > Bacteroidia > Bacteroidales > Bacteroidaceae > Bacteroides. The sequence goes on along the minus strand of JAJPZL010000036.1, from coordinate 1,693 downwards.
GGGCATATGGTAAAAGTAGATAATCATAAAAATAAGGTGCTGATCATTATCAATAGCTGCTCCTTTGAGCACGACGATCATCTTTCTACCGAACATATTGCCATTTTTGTAAAAGACAACCTGTTGATCACTTTTACGGAGACCGATGAACCGCTTTTTGAGAATGTAGAGAATGCCTTGCTGAGCAATGTGATGAATGTACGACAACAGAGTAGTAGTATTTTGCTGGGATTCATTCTGAATTCCCTGCTGGCAGACCTCATTGACTCTGCTTCGCGTATGGAGCGTATGCTCGAAAAGATAGAAGATATTCTTCTTCAGAATCATTACAGTCAGAAGAGCCTGGGACATAAAATACAGCAGTGCCGTCATGTCTATCTGATCATCCGTAAAAACTCCCATCCGTTAAGATCAGAGTTTGGAACCTTACTTACTTCCATAAAAGGAGTAACAGCGCAGGAGGATATGTATCTGTTTGAAGAGTTATCCGACCAGCTGGAGTTCATTATCCAGACCACCTACAACAGTGAGAGTATACTGAACTCACTGGTTGACCTCTATGCCTCCAATAATGATATGCGGGCCAATGTGATCATGGAGAGGCTTACGGTAGTAGCCACCCTCTTTATACCGATCACTTTCCTGGTAGGAGTGTGGGGAATGAATTTTGATTATATGCCTGAACTCCACACCAAATACGGATATCTGCTGGCCTGGGTGGCTATTCTGCTCACCGTTGCTATTACCTGGGGCTATATGAAACGGAAAAAATGGTTTTAACCGGATTCTCAGACTCCCGGATGCTCCCACAGGCCACCGATCGGCGTGTTCTGACGCTCCATAATAAGTAATTGCTGTTTAACATCCAAACCTCCGGCATAGCCTACCAGTTTTCCGTCCGAGCCGATCACCCGGTGGCAGGGTATAAAGATCATAATGGGATTCTGGTTATTAGCCATCCCTACGGCCCTTGAGGCCCGGGGTTGTCCGATAGCCAGTGCTACCTGTTTATAACTCCACAGTTCGCCGTAAGGAATGGTTTGCAGGATTTTCCAGACTCTTTCCTGAAAAGGAGTCCCTTCGGCCTTTACCGGAAGCTCGAACGCCTGTCGCTCTCCTGCAAAATATTGATCCAGTTGTTTGCTGGCTTCTTCCAGCAAAGTTGTTCCTTCTCCTACTATCTCGTCTTTTTCCTGGCGAAAGCGGGCTCCTGTAATATTTTCCTGATCGGCCTCTAAGATGAGTTCCCCTATAGGAG
>JAJPZL010000036.1:0-425 GCA_021204375.1 Bacteroides sp. | reverse complement strand
CTATAGGAGAGGTATATATGCAGTTATATTTCATTTTATCCGGGTTTTTAGTCCACAAATTTAATACTATTTTTTAAATGTGAATAAAATCCAGTTCAGGTAAATCGTTACCGGTCTATTTTTCCATATCGTTCAGGTGAAGTTCCAGGGCCTTTACGGAGATATGGATCTCTATGATGGATACTCACAGGGAAGCTATCAATAAAAGAAGAGCTAAACCGAAAATATAGACAGACAAGATAGAAAAGCCGATATAGATCAGGAACATAGTTACCACACACAGAAAAAGGCTGCTGATCACCAGGACCTGCATCGTCCGGGTGAGGTAAAGACGTTTCCGCAGATTCCTGATCTGAGCCGCTGTTACGGCAGAGTGGTTCTGTTTATACTGATCTTTTAACGTCCTTACCAACTGTGCATACGAT
>JAJPZL010000354.1 GCA_021204375.1 Bacteroides sp. | reverse complement strand
TTACCCCACTTCTTCCCCTCAAAAAAAAACATCTTTTTACTCTTGACTCTTTTTTACTGGCTTCAGGTATAAAATATATATATATATATATATATATATATATAGTAATCATGCTGGACCGGCTCCCCTGAAACCCCGGATCGTGGTACTTACGGATATTTCGACCTGGGAGACAGACGACAGTGAATCTTTAGTGAGATTGTTGGCGTATGCAGATCTCTTCGAGATTGAAGGGCTTATTTATACCACAGGCTGGAGCCTGGAAGAGACCCGGGATGATTTTATAGATTTAATTCATCTGGCTATTGATACCCATGAAAAGGATCTGCCCCATCTGATGAAACGTTCGGGTCAGCAGGGGCATCTGGAAAATGAAGAGGTACAAACGATCGGATATTGGCCCGATGCCGGTTATTTAAGAAAGCGAACTGTGTTTGGAAGCCCTAAAAGGGGTATGCAATATATCGGTCCGGGAAATGATTCTCCGGGAAGTGAGTTAATTATCAGGCTGGCCGATGAAGCAGATGAACGTCCGGTATGGATCTGCCTGTGGGGAGGAGGAAATACCCTGGCACAGGCTGTATGGAAGGTACAACAGGAGCGTACTGAGGAGCAACTGAAGGCTTTCTTACATAAGGTCCCTACCTATGCCATTACCGACCAGGACCGATCCTACGTAGCGGGGACACCTTTTGATACCAGTTCTCACCAATGGCTGCGAAGAGACTTTGAGAAAGAGCTACTCTTTTTATGGGACGAGAGTGCCTGGCTCTATCAGAACGGAACAGGAAAAATAAAATGGAAAGAGTATGAAGAGCATATCCAGGGACATGGTAACCTGGAAAGTGTTTATCCGAACTATAAATTTGGTGTAGAGGGGGATACTCCTTCGTTCTTACATATACTACCGAATGGATTAAATAATCCGTTGATACTTACCCAGGTGGGATAGGGCGGATACTTTGAATGGGGAACAGGCCCCGATAATGAAACGTATGCGTACACTAACCACCAGGGAAAAGCAAAAAAGATATCGTTTAAATACGAAGCCTATTTTTATCCGGCTGTTTTTAACGATTTTTCCGCCCGGATGGATTGGGCTAAGGATGTCCGGGGTAACCGGAATCCGGTTGTTATCATCAATAACCAGCCCGGTATTGAGATAATCCATCTAACTCCCCAAGCGGGAGAATCCATTACACTGGATGCTTCCTGGACCTATGACCCTGACGGAGATCCCTTCTCTTTTCAATGGTGGATAGTTTCAGAAGCAGGTAGTTATCCGGGAGAGATGGCCCTGGAGAATCCGGAGAACAGTAGTATTGAGTTGAATATTCCACCGGATGCAGCAGGGAAGAGTATACACATTGTATGTGAAGTAACTGATAAGGGTATCCCTAACCTTACGGGATATCGCAGAATTATTATTGAACCGGTTCCATAAGAAAGGATCGGTAAACCGGAACAAAGAATCAGGAAAAGAGGAGCACAATTTTATATTTTTATAGTAACTTTGCTCTCCGTCGGAAAAGAACCAAGATCATTTACTGTTAATCTGATTCCATGAAAAACCCACTGCTTACACTTATTGTATTACTAACCAGCCTTATAGCATCTGCATCAGATCCCATGTTCTATACGATCAGCGATATGTTCGGTGTCTCTATCCGGGAAGTCTTTTCCGTATGTAAAGACAAGAATGATTTTATATGGGGATCGGGCAGGACAGGGATGTTAAGGATCTCGGAAAATGATTTTCGCAGATATAACCTTCCCTATAACACGACTGATAACTATTTTACCCGCATTGCTTATCACCCCGAGCTGTTGGTGGCTTATACCAACAACGGTCAGTTCTTTACCTACAATGAAGTATATGACTCTTTTGTACTGCTGGCAGACATAAAAGAGCTGTTGCAAAATGAGTTCTTTAACCTGAACCGGGCCATCATCGACCGGAATAAACGGATCTGGATCGGTTCGATGGATGGTTTATTTAAATGGGAGAACGACCGGCTGGATTTGATCCTGGAAGAGACCCACGTACAATACGTGGCCCTGTACGATGACTCTTCTATATTTGTAGCCACTACCCAGGGGCTCGGATGGATGGATATAGAAAGTAATGAATTCACTCATATCTGTAAGTATAAGGTAAATAACGAGCAGGAAGTTTCCGGTTTTCTCTACGATCCTGTCACGGAGTTACTGTGGGTAGGAACCATTTCAAGCAGGCTGTTGTGTTATAAAAAAGAGGGAACAACCTACCGGGAGATGCATGTGGCAGAGTTGCCGGAACAGCCGGTCCTGACTATTAAGAAAAACCGGGGAACCTCCTCTTTACTGGTGGGTATCGACGGACAGGGATTGTGGGAACTTACAGAACAGGGAGATAGCATCCTGAATGTATATAAGGAAGATGTGAACGATCCTTATTCCCTGCCGGGAGATGGTGTATACGATGTATGGATCGATGGTACGGAAAGGATCTGGGTAGCCACCTATACGGGGGGATTGTCTTATATGAATAAGAACCAGGGCTACCTGCAACGGATAAGCCACCAGGTTAATCAACCCAATTCTCTTATCAATAATTTTGTGAACAAGGTACTGGAGGATAGCAAAGGAGAGATCTGGTTTGCCACCAACGATGGGATAAGCCGCTGGAACAGGGAAGAGAACCGCTGGAACCATTACCTACAGAACAAACAGGACCAGGCCAAAGTATTCCTGGCCCTGTGCGAGGACGATCACGGTAATATATGGGCCGGCACCTATTCATCGGGGGTGCATGTACTGGATGGAAGAACCGGAAAGACCCTTCACCACTACTTCGGCAAGGACGAAGAGAACGGAGCTTTCGGCAGGTTTATCAGCGATCTTTACAAAGACTCGCAGGGGAATATATGGATAGGCGGGACCCGTAATATTATCTGTTATTTGGAAAAAGAGAAAAGGTTCCGTATATACGATCAATACCCTGTTTATGCCATCGGGGAACTATCGCCCGAAAAAATAGTACTGGCCTGTACACACGGATTATTTGTACTGGACAAGGAGAAAGGATCTATTGATAGAGTGCTCAATAATATTCTTGCCAACGATATAGTGCTTACCGGGAACGATATCTGGATCGCCACCTCAGGGGCAGGATTGATACGATACGACCGGACCAACCGTACTACGGAGAGCTTTACCACGCAGTCGGGATTTCCTTCCAACTATGTGAACAGCCTGCTTCGGGAAGAAGACTGTTTATGGCTGGGAACAGAGAACGGGTTGTGCCGTTTTTTCACCGCAGACCGGACCACCTATACGTACGCCAATAATTATCCGCTTTCGGATCTCTCCTTCAATCCCAACTCCTGTAGCCGGCTCAGGGATGGTAACCTGATCTTTGGTACCAATAAGGGAGCCGTTATACTGAATCCCGATATGATGGGACAGAACAGCAGTAAAGCCCGGATATTTTTCCAGGACATTACAGTATCCGGCAGTTCCATCCGGGAGAACGATCCGTTACCGGCGCCCATGCCGGTAAATAAGTATACGGAGTTGGCTTTAAACTATAAACAGAATAACTTTATACTGGAACTATCTCTACGGGGATGTATAATACCGGTGTTAAATTCTTCTGGAAAATGGAGGGGATCGACCAGGAGTGGTCTCAGCCCTCCGACCTCCGTTTTATCACTTATACCAATCTTCCGGGGGGAAGTTTCGGCCTCAACATCCGGATGTACGACAACAATCTCTCCCGGGTCCTGGATGAGCGTCTGTTGAATATCCGGATCGTTCCTCCATTTTAGGAAACCGGGTGGTTCCACCTGCTCTCGTTGCTACTGGCCCTGGGACTCATCTTTTATGGGCTGAGAGCCTACTCCAACCGGCTGAAACAAAAATATGTAAGGGATAAGATCCGGTTTTACCAATATGGCACTCGATATACGGCGCGCGCTGACCCTGATCAGTGCCCCGATCGAACATTTGAAGAGTGCGGCCGAACTAAGCGGTAGTTCCCGTTACTATGTAGAGCTGGCTGCCGACCAGTCGGAAAGATTATCACTGGTAGCTACCCAGCTGCTCGATTTTGAAAAGGCGGACAGCGGACGGGGACAACTTTTCCCTGTTATGACGGATATAGTAACCCTTGTAT
>JAJPZL010000072.1 GCA_021204375.1 Bacteroides sp. | reverse complement strand
GTAAATGAATGAACTGATAGACAAGCTTATTGACCTGGCATTTGCAGAAGACATAGGCGATGGCGACCATACCACCCTCTCTTCCATTCCGCAAGCTGCTATGGGTAAATCAAAACTATTGATCAAAGAGAACGGTGTACTGGCAGGTATCGAAATTGCCAAAGAAGTTTTTCACCGCTTCGATCCCGAAATGAAAGTAGAAGTATTCATTGAAGACGGAACTGAAGTAAAACCGGGTGATATAGCCATGGTAGTAGAAGGAAAAGTACAATCCCTGTTGCAAACAGAACGCCTGATGCTTAACATTATGCAACGCATGAGTGGTATTGCCACCATGACCCGCAACTATGTTCGTCAGCTGGAAGGTACCCAAACCCGGGTACTGGATACACGCAAAACTACACCCGGTATGCGGATGCTGGAGAAAATGGCTGTAAAGATCGGAGGAGGAGTTAACCACCGTATCGGACTTTTTGATATGATCCTGCTCAAAGACAACCATGTAGACTTTGCCGGAGGCATTGAAAAAGCGATCACCGGTGCAAAGAACTACTGCAAAGAGAAAGGCAAAGATCTTAAAATAGAGATCGAAGTACGCAACTTCAACGAGCTGGAAGAAGTACTTCGTATCGGAGGAGTAGACCGTATTATGCTCGATAATTTCACTCCCGAAGATACCTGCAAAGCGGTACAAATGATCGGCGGCAGATACGAAACCGAATCTTCCGGCGGGATCACCTTCGATACCCTGCGTGACTACGCAGAGTGTGGCGTCGATTTTATCTCCGTGGGTGCCCTTACCCACTCGGTAAAAGGATTGGATATGAGTTTCAAAGCCTGCTAAACTCTCTTTTATAAAGAGAAGACCCATATTGAAGTAAAACTGTACTGAGAAGATATATTTATGAGTAAGTCCTGAAAGGACGTGAGATCCTGGCCCAGCACGAAAGTGCTGTGTACTTATACATCCATATTTTTAGTCCTGTAGGGACGACCGAATCCCTTCCGGTATTTCCGTATCGTGCTTTAGCTTCGCTGGCCGTTGGCTCAGATTTCCCCACACCTGGATACATACCCGCTTTTTCATTTTTCCGGGGATTAACTTCTTTTAAGCAATAACCCCGCAGTATTTTCCTTTTTCCCCGTCATAATAACGAACAGCGTCAGCAAACGCCTGCAAAATAGAAGAACGATTTGGAAAACGAATCTCAACTGGTAGAAGGTTGCCGGGCCGGTAAAGAGTGGGCCCGCAGAGAACTCTATACCCGCTATGCAGAGCATTTATTGGCAGTCTGTTACCGGTATACAGGCGATCCGGATACGGCTCACGACCTGTTACACGACGGTTTCATCAAAATTTTTACTGGCTTTACTTACTCTGGAGAAGGCTCCCTCGGCGGATGGCTTTACAAGATCATGGTCAATCTCGCCCTTGACCATCTCCGGAAAAAGAGCCAGTGGCAGGAGATCTCCCTGACCGAAGAGATTCTTCCGGAAAAGACAGAAGAATTACCGGGCAAGAGATACAGGATTCCATCCCCGAATCCATGTTGCTGGAATTTGTAGCCGAACTGTCGGAAGGATACCGGACCGTTTTTAATCTCTATGTCTTTGAGGATAGATCCCACAAAGAGATCGGAGAAATACTGGGGATCAAAGAACGATCTTCTTCGTCCCAGTACCACCGGGCCAAACAATTACTGGCAAAAAGGATCAAAGAATATACACTATATGAAAAAGGAAGAAGATGAAATAAGAGAACTATTCCGCAGCCGGTTAACTACGGCACGGATGCCCGTTCAGGAAGGTTTCTGGGAAAAATTACAGGAAAAGCTCCCCGCTGCCGCACAGGCACAGGCTCCCCGTATTTTTTCCATGTTCAGGTATAGTGCGGCCGCAGCCGTTCTGGTACTGATCATAGTAGCCTATGCACTCGTTACCTACCTTTCCCCTAACCGGGAAATAGAGGAAGCATTCCGGGAGCTGGCAATCACCGGAAACCCTACATCGATCCCCCTCCCGACACTGCCCCAAGAAAAAGCAACCCGACAAACCCCGCAACCGGCAAAACCTCTCCCTACATATTCAGGAAGTTCCGTAAAAACAGTTCCCGCTCAATGGAGCACAACTCCCGAAGAAGAATTAGACTCTGTCTCCTTCTCCTTTTCATTCTCACTCACTGTTACCTCCGAAGAAGAACACTCCCCGGAATATTCTCCCTACACATCCACCTCTTACCTGGAGAAAAATGATCACCACGAGAACAAACCCACCCCTCTCTTCCATACAGGTGAAGGAGGTACAGGTAAATGGTCCGTAGCCCCCTACCTCGCCATTTCACTCCCAGGCACAGACCACTCTTCCGGCCTCCACTCCCTGGTCTCAACAGAGCTCTCTGCTACACGGAACACAACCGTTAAACACAAAATACCGGTCACAGCAGGAGTAGCCGTCCGGAGAGCACTGAACAAAAAAGTAGCTCTCGAAAGTGGCCTCTTCTATACCTGCCTGCGGTCCGAATTAGAGGCCGGCACCTATTCCCAGCAACAAAAATTACATTATATCGGGTTTCCTCTTAAAGCAGCCGTTACCCTGATGGAGAAGAGAGGCCTCGATCTCTATCTATCTGCCGGAGGAGCCCTTGAAAAATGCGTTTCAGGTACCCTGAAAACAATGCAGCAGGCAGAAGGGACCGATTCCTCCTCCGGAGAGAGTGTGCGTCCCAATACCCTGCAAGCCTCCCTTACTGCTGCAGCCGGAGTACAATACAGGCTTAACGACCGGCTGGCCCTTTATGCAGAACCGGGCCTTGCCTACTACTTTGACGATACAACCCCGGTAGCTACCCTGCGCAAGGATAAACCCGTAAACTTTACCCTCTCCTGTGGTGTTAAGATAATCTATTAACCAGGTCATTCTGTTACTGTAAACCATTACCTATATGAAGAAGCTGATCCTCCTTCTCCCGGTAGTACTCCTGGTAGTTACTGCCTGCAACAGAGAAGAGTTGAATTACCATAACCCGGATGTCAAACTCTTTATTAAATAACTGAAAGCCGGTACTTATAAAACAGAAGGCCCCAACGGATATCTATCGGTACCCGATTTCGATGTAGCCCATATCGAAGAACTGCTAAAGTATGCAGATGATATGACGACCGTCTCAAAATTCCCGGCACCTCCCGCATCGAAGTATAGTCTAACAGATTATACACTGGGAGAAGGGATCCTGTGGACGGTAGAAACCATCCGGTTAGGCCGGTGGGCATCCTTAGGATGCAAGCTGGTACGCCGGGAGGCAACCAGTTACGACAGGATATTTTTCCTGAGTGAAGAGGAGCTCAGGGAGGTAGTACAGATCTACCGGAACTGGTGGGAGAACTATAGTAAAGCCCTTGAACTACTAAAAGGCGGAAAGCTAACTTTCCGGAACCTCGAAGCATTGAGTTATCTGGCAGTCGGCCCGCTGGAGAATAGTAATTACAGATGGTGGTAAATGAATAAAAAAATATACATATTGACCCTATTTACCCTTCTCTACACCACAGCCTGGACCCAGGAGTGGAGCAGCCAGGATTCCATCCGCCTGAAACAGTTCCTGGAGGGTGAAGAAGAGATACAACTCAATCCCGAAGCAGTAGGTTCCATCCGGTTTGAATCCCTGCCGGAACTCCTGCCGGAACTTACTAAACCCTTAGAAATCACCGAAAAACACTATCTGCAAATAGACCAGACATTGCCCGGACAAGAGAGAAAACTTTACCTTACCCTGCGCCCCTATAATATTCATACCAAATATAACGAAGATCCTATTTACGACCGATTACCTCCCGAACAGCAGCGGGGCATGAAGGCCCGGATGAGAATGAACATAGAACTCCAAAAGAACCGGGACAAAATAAAAGTAGGAAAATACAGGGTAAAAGGGATCCTTACCAAAGGCACCACAGGCCCGGAAAAACAGTTTGCCTACGGAGGAGTCGGTGTCGGAGGACTCGACCTGATGGCTCTCTTCACCAAAAAATTCTGGCGATTCGGTAAAAAAGCTCTCGCAGTATGGAAAAATTATTAGAAATTCACCAGGCTTTCCCCTGTATGCCTGTTTTTCCCTAAAGATGTAGAGATTATATTAAAAGTGTAATGATTTTCATCTTTAAAGCACTTTCTAAATCC
>JAJPZL010000141.1 GCA_021204375.1 Bacteroides sp. | reverse complement strand
GATATAATCAATACTGAACTGTCCAACGAATGTAGGGATGAAAGTACTCACACCGTTTTTTGTTACTACAAAGTAACAGCAAGGTGTGAAAACCGTTTTTTACCTTGTATAAAGAGCGGCTATGAAGCTGCAGGAAAGAAGCCGCTGGCTGTGAAGTCAGCGGCAACCATAGTAAGTCTCATTTATTCCCCCTAACCCTTTTTTAAATGGGTGCAACCCTCTTTTTCAACCGATGCAACCATCTTTTTTAACGGATGCAACCATCTTTCTCAATCACACTTTTCTCATCCGGGAGAAAAGTCCCCCTTGCTCAAATCCCACTTTTTTGTGCATTTTTCACTTATATTTCTTTGTCAACCCAACGGTTTCGTTAATTTTGCAGGCCGGTAGTAAACACTCACTCCGCTTGTCAGATACCGGAAAAAGAATACTAATACTAATATTAATAGCATGAGTTTGAAAATTGTTGTATTGGCAAAACAAGTTCCCGACACACGCAATGTCGGGAAAGCTGCCATGAAAGCCGACGGAACAATCAACCGGGCCGCACTTCCGGCCATTTTTAATCCCGAAGACTTAAACGCCCTCGAACAAGCCCTCCGGCTGAAAGAAGCTCATCCGGGCTCTACGGTGACTATACTGACCATGGGGCCGGCACGGGCAGCCGATATTATCCGCGAAGGGCTCTTCCGGGGTGCTGATAACGGCTACCTGCTTACGGATCGCGCCTTTGCAGGCGCAGATACACTGGCTACTTCGTACGCCCTGGCCGAAGCGATCCGGAAGATCGGAGCGTATGATCTTATTATAGGAGGCCGTCAGGCGATTGATGGGGATACCGCACAGGTGGTCCCGCAGGTAGCAGAAAAACTGGGATTACCACAGATCACCTATACAGAAGAGATATTGAAAGTAGAGAACGGACGTATTACGGTAAAACGCCACATTGACGGAGGCATTGAAACCGTAGAGGGGCCGCTTCCGATGGTACTGACCGTAAACGGTTCGGCCGCTCCCTGCCGTCCCCGGAATGCCAAACTGGTACAGAAATATAAGCACGCTAAAACAGTCACCGAAAAGCAACAGGGAGATCTCGATTATACAGACCTCTATAATACCCGTGATTACCTGAACCTGGTAGAGTGGAGCGTAGCGAATGTGAACGGAGATGTAGAGCAATGCGGACTCTCCGGATCCCCCACCAAAGTAAAAGCGATCCAGAATATCGTATTCCAGGCCAAAGAGAATAAAATGCTCTCAGGCAGTGACCGTGAAATCGAAGAGCTGATCGTAGAGTTACTGGAAAATCATACTATCGGATAAAGGAAGCAACAGGAAACACAAGAGTATCTACTCTTTTCTCCTGATTAAAAACAGAAAAACATGAACAACTTATTTGTATATTGCGAAATAGAAGATGGCATTGTGGCTGATGTAAGCCTGGAACTTCTCACCAAAGGACGTTCACTTGCCAACCAACTGGGCTGTAAGCTCGAAGCGATCGCTATCGGAAACAGCCTGAGTGATATTGAAAAACAGGTAATGCCTTACGGAGTGGATGTACTGCACCTCTTCGAAGGCGAAGGCCTCTCTCCCTATACCTCTCTTCCCCATACATCCATCCTGGTCAAACTTTTCCAGGAGGAAAAACCCCAGATCTGCCTGATGGGTGCAACGGTTATCGGCCGTGACCTGGGCCCCCGGGTATCTTCCAAACTTAAAAGCGGACTCACAGCCGACTGTACGGCATTGGAGATCGGTAACCACGAAGATAAAAAAGCATGTGTTACCTATGAGAACCTGCTGTACCAGATACGCCCGGCTTTCGGAGGTAACATTATAGCTACCATTATCAATCCGGAGCAGCGTCCCCAGATGGCAACGGTACGCGAAGGAGTGATGAAAAAGCAGATTGTATCACCGGATTATAAAGGAGCGGTGAAAAAACATGAAGTTTCCGCATACGTACCAGATACGGATTTCGTTGTAAAAGTCATTGAAAGACATGTACAGAAAGCGAAACACAACCTGAAAGGAGCCTCCATTGTCATTGCAGGAGGATATGGCGTCGGTTCGCGTGAAAACTTCAATATGCTCTATAACCTGGCCAAAGTGCTCAACGGAGAAGTAGGTGCCAGCCGTGCCGCAGTAGATGCAGGATTTGCCGACCACGACCGCCAGATCGGCCAGACCGGTATTACCGTACGTCCGAAGCTCTACATTGCCTGTGGAGTATCGGGACAGATACAGCACATTGCCGGTATGCAGGAGAGTTCGATAATCATCTCTATCAATAACGATCCGAATGCTCCCATCAATACTATTGCCGATTATGTCATAAACGGAACCGTGGAAGAGGTTGTTCCGAAGATGATTAAGTATTACAAACAAAACAGTAAGTAAGCCATGAATTTATATAATGAAACTCCGGAATTACGCCACCACCTCAACCATCCGCTGATGAAACGGATCGTAGAACTGAAAGAGCGGAACTATGCAGATAAAGATAAGTATGACTACGCTCCCATCGATTTTGAGGATGCTATGGACAGCTACGATAAAGTACTGGAAATTATCGGTGAAATTTGTGGCGAGATCATTGCTACCAATGCAGAAGGAGTAGATCATGAAGGACCTACCGTAGCTGACGGACGTGTTACGTATGCTCCGGGAACCTCAGAGAACCTGGATGCCTGCCGCAAAGCAGGGTTGATGGGTATAGCTATGCCACGCCGTTACAACGGTCTTAATTTCCCCAATGTCCCCTATATGATGGCTGCCGATATGGTATCGGCTGCTGATGCAGGATTTGAGAACCTGTGGGGATTGCAGGATTGTGCAGAGACTATTTATGAATTTGCCAGCGAGAAGCAAAAGCAGAAATACATTACCCGTGTTTGCAACGGGGAAACAATGTCGATGAACCTTACGGAACCGGATGCAGGTTCAGACCTCCAGTCGGTCATGCTTAAAGCCACTTACAGCGAAGCGGATGGATGCTGGTACCTCAACGGTGTAAAACGCTTTATTACCAACGGGGATGCAGATATTCACCTGGTACTGGCACGCTCGGAAGAGGGTACCAAAGACGGACGCGGGCTCTCCATGTTCATTTACGACAAGAAGAACGGTGGAGTAACCGTACGCCGTATTGAGAACAAGATGGGTATCAAAGGCTCTCCCACCTGCGAGCTGGTCTATAAAAATGCAAAGGCCGAATTATGTGGCGACCGCAAGCTGGGGCTTATCAAATATGTAATGGCACTGATGAACGGTGCCCGTCTGGGTATTGCCGCTCAATCGGTAGGTCTTTCCCAGGCTGCCTATAACGAAGCGCTGGCGTATGCCAAAGACCGTAAACAGTTTGGGAAAGCCATTATTGAGTTCCCGGCGGTATACGATATGCTTGCACTCATGAAAGCAAAACTGGATGCTTCGCGCTCGTTACTCTACGAAACAACCCGTTTTGTGGATATCTACAAAGCATTGGATGATATTTCAAAAGAGCGTAAACTCACTCCCGAAGAGCGTCAGGAACAGAAACGTTTTGCCAAACTGGCCGATTCTTTTACTCCGCTTGCTAAAGGAATGGGTAGTGAATTTGCCAACCAGAACACCTATGATGCCATCCAAATACACGGAGGTTCGGGCTTTATGAAAGATTATGCCTGCGAACGCCTTTATCGGGATGCTCGTATCACCTCTATCTACGAAGGAACTACGCAGTTGCAGGTAGTAGCTTCTATCCGTTATGTAACTACCGGTGCTTACCTGGCCCGTATGCAGGAGTATGAAGCCATGCCGGTAGCTCCGGAACTGGAAGAACTAAAGAACCGCCTGAAAGAGATGGCCAGTAAATATACGATGGCAGTTACCCAGGTAACCGAAGCAAAAGACCAGGAGTTGCTCGACTTTACGGCACGCCGCCTGGTAGAGATGGCCTCGCACATTATTATGGGGCACCTGTTAGTACAGGATGCTTCCGTATGCGATCTGTTCGCTACTTCGGCCCAGGTATATGTACGCTATGCAGAAGCAGAAGTAGAAAAGCATATCAACTTTATCCGCAAGTTTGATAAAGACAACCTGGAATATTACAGAAAGTAAGAACTTCACTTCTGATCAGTAAAAGCAGGGTCTGTTCTGGTTAGAACAGACCCTGCTTCTTTATAAAAG
>JAJPZL010000248.1 GCA_021204375.1 Bacteroides sp. | reverse complement strand
ATGTTTGTCGCATTTGAATGGTCGGAACGTGACGTAAAGATCGATACCAGCCAGGCCGTTGTTGACCTTATTTTCGAAGAGGAAATTATTCCGATCACCCAACCGGAAGAGATCCAGGCTCCTCCTCCACCCGAAACTCCTTCTGTTGCAGAGGTGCTGCAGATCGTGGAAGATGATGCGGATGTAGAGGAAACTACTATTCAGTCTACCGAAGAGACCGGTGACCTGGTAGAGATCAAGTATATACCGGTTGAGATTGAAGAAGAAGAACCGGAGGAAGAAGAGATCTTCCAGGTGGTGGAACAGATGCCGGAATTCCCCGGTGGTATGGCTGCCCTGATGACCTGGTTGAGCAAGAATATCAAGTATCCTATTATTGCACAGGAGAACGGAACTCAGGGACGTGTAATTGTACAGTTCGTGGTGAACCGTGACGGAACGATCGTAGATCCTGTAGTAGCCAAAGGTGTTGACCCTTATCTGGATAAAGAGGCACTTCGTGTGATCGCCGCCATGCCGAAATGGAGTCCGGGTATGCAGAGAGGAAAAGCAGTACGTGTGAAGTTTACTTTGCCTGTACAGTTCAAACTCCAGTAATTTATAAAAGACTTCATAGTTAAGAGGCTGCCCCGGGTAGCCTCTTTTTATAAAATACCCTATACATGCTTTATACTTCTTCTCAGTTACTTCACTCGGTCAATGAGTATATCCATCAACTGACTTATCCGCAACAACCTGATAACCTGTACGCTCCTGTACGGTATATTTTGTCGTTGGGAGGTAAACGGATAAGGCCCCTTCTTGCATTAATGTCTTATAATCTTTTCAGAGATACGATAGAGAAGGCTCTTCCTGTAGCCGTAGCACTGGAGATCTACCATAACTTCACTCTTTTGCACGATGATGTGATGGACCATGCGGATGTAAGAAGGGGAGCTCCTACCGTACATAAAAAATGGAACGAGAATATCGCTATACTTTCGGGGGATGCGATGCAGGTCATAGCTTACCAGCATTTAATAAGGTGCGACCGGGAGTATGTGACTCCGGTCATGGAGTTATTCAACCGTACCGTCCTTGAAATTTGTGAGGGGCAGGAGGATGACCTGGATTTTGAAGGACGGATGGATGTGACGGTAGAGCAATATATAGAGATGATCCGTAAGAAAACGGCTGTTTTACTGGCCTGTGCTTTAAAGACGGGTGCTATCCTGGCGGGGGCTTCCGGTAAGGATGCAGAGTTACTTTATGATTTCGGCATTCATATCGGGCTCTCTTTTCAACTACAGGATGATCTGCTGGATGTGTACGGGGATCCGAAAGTTTTCGGTAAAAATATAGGAGGGGATATTCTTTGTAATAAAAAAACTTTCTTACTTTTGAAGGTTTTTGAGATGGCTTCTCCCGGACAAAAGCAGATCCTTGCCCGGTGGCTGGGTAAAGAGGAGTATGTTCCTGCTGAAAAAATAGAGGCTATAGTCTCCGTATATAACGAACTGGGCCTGCGGCAGGTCAGTGAAAAGAGGATGGAGGAGTATTATACAAAAGCGATGGAACTTCTGGACAGCGTATCGGTAGAGAGTGACCGGAAAAGCGAACTGATCCGGATGGTCGAAGAATTGATGGATAGAAAACTATAATATAGAATGCCTTACAGAAGATTACCTAATACGGACAATGCCCGCATAAAAGCGCTGAAAATAGCGGTGGATAAAGGATATCTGCAAAATGTCCATGATCTGCCTATCAGTTTAAAGATATGGAGTGAAGCCAAGAACTTTTTACCTAAGTTTGAAAAAGCCCACCACTATTACAAGCAGTGTTATGAGAAACAGGTTACTTCCAGTAAGAAACATCAGGAGAGCGTAAAGACAGCCCGGATGTTCCTGTCTCATTTTATTCAGGTGCTGAACCTCTCTATGATCCGTGGTGAAATACGCGAAATGTATCGTTCTTATTATGATCTTCCTCCCGGGTTCACTCTTCCGGACCTTACCTCTGAAAGTGCTATCGAAAAGTGGGGAAAACTGGTTATTGAGGGCGAAAGGAGACGGGTAGCCGAAGGGGGGATCCCTATTTATAATCCTACGATCGCGAAGGTGAGTGTACATTATGAGATCTTCAGGGAGGGTTACCACAACCAGCAGAACCTGAAGAACCTTACTGCCAAAAGCCTGGAGGTACTGGCTTCTCTCCGTAAAAAAGCAGACGAGATCATTCTGGAGATGTGGAACCAGATCGAAGCCCGTTTTGAACCCCTTCCGGATAAGCAGCGGATCGGGAAGTGCCGGGATTGCGGAGTTGTTTATTATTACAGGGGCAGCGAAAAACGAAAGGTGGTCAGCGAATGAAGATAGTGGATACTCATGCGCATCTTTTTCTGGAAGAGTTTGAGGAGGATCTGCAGGAGGTGGTAGAAAGGGCTACGAAAGCCGGGGTTGAGGAGATCTATTTACCTAATATTGATTTTTCTACATTAGAGGCTTTACTAAAAGTCTCCTCTTTATATAGAGGATATTTTTCCCCGATGATCGGGCTGCATCCTACTTCTGTCGGTCGGGATTATAAGGAGCAATTAACGATCCTGGAACAATTCCTGGAAGAGAAGAACTCTTTTGTAGCTATTGGAGAAGTCGGGATCGATCTCTATTGGGATCAAACGTTCAAAGAGGAGCAGATCGAGGCTTTCCGCACTCAGATCGGGTGGTCCATTCGGTACAGTCTGCCTTTGGTGATCCATAGCCGTGACTCATTTCCGGAAGTTCATCACACTTTATGGCCTTACAGGGAGGAGCCGCTCACCGGGATCTTCCATAGTTTTACCGGTACGGCAGAAGACGCAGAAAAATTACTTCAGTTCGGGAATTTTAAATTAGGCATCAACGGAGTGGTTACGTTTAAAAATTCTACACTTTCTACGGTTCTCAAAGATATTCCTGTGGAGCGTATCGTGGTTGAAACGGATGCTCCCTATCTGGCACCGGTACCTTTCCGGGGGAAAAGAAATGAGAGTGCTTACCTGGTGCAGATCCTTACTAGGCTCTCTGAAATCTACGGCTGTTCCGTAGAGGAGATGGCTGAAGTTACCACCCGCAACGCACGGGAGATTTTTAAACAGCCGGAAAAGAGACGGGAGGTTTAAAGTTTATTAAATTTACCCGGGAATTGCACGGAAAATGTTTCGGAAGTTAGGAGAGATAAAAAAAAAGAATACATTTGTGCTGTAAAAGGTTTGAGATTCGCATTTTTTTTTGTAATTTGCAGCCGATTTTCAGGGGAATACCCTGCTTAGAAGAGAAGGAGAGATACTCGAGTGGTTTAAGAGGCACGCCTGGAAAGCGTGTATACGCCAAAAGTGTATCGCGGGTTCGAATCCCGCTCTCTCCGCAGGAAAAATGAAATGAGAATAAACATAATACAATTAATTAATTAATCTTGAAAAATTAGACACACCATGAAAAAGTTATTTGCAATTCTTGCGTTAATGGGAGTTCTGATGTTCGGATCCACTCAATTAGTGCTTGCACAGGATGCTGCAACGGATGCAGTTGAAGCAACGGACGGTGGTATTCACAAAGAACTGAAAACAAAATTTATTGAAGGTACTGCCTCTTTCATGAGTTTGGTATCTATTGCTCTCGTTATTGGGTTGGCTTTTTGCGTTGAACGTATCATCTATTTAAGTCTGGCTGAAGTTAATACTAAAAAAATGATCGCTGCTGTGGAAGCTGCACTGGATAAAGGTGATGTGGAAGCTGCAAAAACGATCTGTCGTGATACCAGAGGTCCGATCGCTTCTATCTATTATCAGGGATTGATGAGGTTGGATCAGGGTATTGACGTAGTAGAGAAAACAGTTGTATCTTATGGTGGTGTGCAGGCCGGTTACCTGGAAAAAGGTTGCTCCTGGATCACTCTTTTCATTGCCATGGCTCCGTCACTCGGGTTCCTCGGAACTGTAATCGGGATGGTTGCTGCCTTTGACAAGATCCAGCAGGTAGGTGATATCTCTCCGACAGTTGTGGCAGGTGGTATGAAAGTGGCCCTTATCACTACTATTTACGGTTTGATCGTTGCTTTGATCCTTCAGTTGTTCTATAACTATATCCTGTCTAAAATTGAAGTTTTGACCAGCGATATGGAAGACTCTTCTATTACTCTTCTGGATATGGTTATTA
>JAJPZL010000501.1 GCA_021204375.1 Bacteroides sp. | reverse complement strand
GGCCTCGTAAATACCAGAGAGATGTTCGCAAGAGCTATCAAAGGTGGATATGCAATCCCTGCATTCAACTTCAACAACATGGAACAGCTGCAGGCTATTATCCAGGCTGCGGTAGAAACCAAATCTCCGGTTATTCTTCAGGTATCTAAAGGAGCCCGTAACTATGCAAACCAGACTCTGCTCAGATATATGGCAGAAGGTGCTGTACAATATGCCAAAGAACTTGGACTGGAGCATCCGGAGATCGTTCTGCATCTGGACCACGGTGACTCTTTCGAAACATGTAAATCATGTATCAACATGGGATTCTCTTCTGTAATGATCGACGGTTCTCACCTTCCTTACGAAGAAAATGTAGCACTTACTAAAAAAGTAGTAGAATATGCATATCAGTTCGATGTAACCGTAGAGGGCGAGCTGGGTATCCTGGCCGGTGTAGAAGACGAAGTAAACGCAGAAGAACATACATATACAAAACCCGAAGAAGTAGTAGATTTCGTAACAAAAACAGGTTGCGACAGCCTGGCTATCTCTATCGGTACTTCACACGGAGCCAACAAATTCAAACCCGAACAGTGTACCCGTGATGCGAACGGTATCCTGGTTCCTCCTCCTCTTCGCTTTGATGTACTCGAAGGTGTGGAAAAAGAACTTCCCGGATTCCCTATTGTACTTCACGGAGCTTCTTCTGTCCCTCAGGAGTATGTAGCTACTATCAATAAATATGGTGGTGCACTGAAAGATGCCATTGGTATTCCGGAAGAACAACTTCGTAAAGCTACTACTTCTGCCGTATGTAAGATCAACATCGACTCAGACAGTCGTCTGGCTATGACTGCTGCCGTACGCGAAGTATTTGCAACAAAGTCAGCCGAATTTGACCCACGTAAATACCTGGGACCGGCCCGCGACGAAATGAAGAAACTGTACGAACACAAGATCATAGATGTACTGGGTTCTGCAGGTAAACTGGTACAACCCTGATCTTTATCATGTAAAGAATAGTATAAAAAAGCTCTGCCAGGTTAGCAGAGCTTTTTTAGTAATTGTTTATTTTTTTATCCTGTTCCCCTTCTGCCACAAAAGACTCTTTATGACCGGGAAACCTGAAATCCTTTTTCGGAAAGGGTCATCTCCACAAAGCGGGCCCGCACATTGGGAGGATCACTATCCAATATCTCCCGGATACGAAGTGCCGCCTGCGGATCTTTAGCGATTATATACAGATAACCTCCCCCACCGGCTCCGGGTAACTTATATCCCAACGTATAATCCCTGATCATATCAATAATTGCCTCTACTCCCGGTGGATTGGTCCCGCTATCCAAGGCTTTATTCAGTTCCCAAGAGGTACCCACCATACCGCCCATACCGGTAAAATCACCCTTCTGAACAGCTTCATACATTCGCAAAGTATGCTCTTTCATCTCTTTAAGAATGGTAAGATGCTTCGATGAATTCAGGAACATAGAAGCTACAATCTCTGCCAGGATCCCTTTAGCTGTCCGGGTGATCCCCGTATAATAGAGCAGGTGGCACTCCCGGTAGCCAGGCTGTGTAAATATAGTCTCCGGCAACCAACGTACCTGTGGAGTCTGGCTGAATCCCCTTTCGGTTTGCAAAAGTTTTATACCTGGCATGATTCCTCCATACTGATCTTGCCAGCCACCTCCGGTAGTTAACAATTGTTCCAAAGCGATGGTACGGTTACAAACTGTATTCCGATCCCAGTTCAGGCCACAGAAATCATTTAGTGCTCCCAGTACAGTAGCTGCCAGGATAGAACTGGTTCCAAGCCCCGAACCTGCCGGTACAGCTGCCAACAGCGTTATCTCTATCCCACATCCAAAGGCTTCCAACTGTCGGTGCAGATCCCCGAAGACCGAGGCAGAGGTATCGGGCGAAAATCCGGCAAGTACCAACGCCGCTTTCGGTATAGAGAAGGGAGAGCCCATCCGGGTATAATTCCTCAGTTCTTCATAAGTATGTACAACCTCCGTGGCTCCCAGATCAATCGAACGCAATATAACCTTATACTCGGTGCAGGGCTTTATATAGACCTGTAACGGCGGTTGTCCGTTGAGTTCTACGGCCATGTTAAACACATCTCCCCCCGCATAGAGACAATAAGGAGGAGTATCTGTCCAGCCGCCGGCCAGATCAATCCGGACCGGACTTCTTCCCAATACGATCTGATCCGGATATACATTCAGAAAAGGGTCTACTTTATCCGGGGCAACCGTTTCAAGAATGCCTTCTCTAAGAAGGGAAAATGCCCCTTCTTCCTCTTCCCGATACCCTTTTCCGGCCAGTTTTGCAGTATAGGCCCGGAACATACGGTTATGGATCCGGTTCATTACAGAAGCCTCCTTTGGCAGCAATTCCGGTATGGCAAGCCCCTCCCGGTTAAAATGTACTGCTGCATCTTTCAGATCAAGCTGGTAGAAAACACTTTTTTCGTAGTTCCGGACCAACATGTCCCAGTTTTTCCGCTGAAACTTCCGACGGGATTCATACAATCTGTTCAGGTTAGCCTTTTGGGAAAGTTCATTAGCAGACAAACGCTCTTTCTCTGTCCAGATTTTTTTTTCCGCTTTTGATTCCGGTTCGGAGATCATCCACCGCAACAGTATACCCATCTCTTTTACACTATCACATACAGGAAAGAGTTTAAAACTCTGTATATCGTCAGAAGCATACTCTCCTAAATCATCGGGAACTATCCCTCTATTCTCCATCCAGCGTAGAAAACATTCTCCCAGGTAAATAGTATCCTGACTTAAAGGGTTACCCCGGAACGGATCGTCCATCCCATAAGGTCGCAATGCCCATTCTTTCTCACCTATTGGTACCACATCCACACAAATCCCTTTTGGAATTTCTATTTCCCAGTTATTCGCAGGCACTCCTGTGATCACATGCTCACTGTTCAACTTCCATTTCCGGCTTAGCTGGCTGTTTTCCACCCATAGATGATGGTTGGAGGGTGTAAGCTCTATCTCTACCTCTGCATTCTGCACAAACATAGCCGGATGAGGTTTTACGCGTTTATGCATAATTTCCCGTTGATCCCGCACCAGGCTCTGAACAGCAAGAGTGGAAGTGATCAGTTCGCGGGTCGTTCCAAAATGATAAAACTCTCCGTCGGTCAGCGGGACAATGGCTACCGAAAGCCGGTTTATCTTTTTATCCGGAATACAAGGATTATTCCCGAGTGCCAGCCCGAAATCACTGTACAGATCATAATAGTGGATCTTTCCGTCGGGGCCGGTAGAGCGATCCATCAATAGTTCCACAGCCCGGTCACTCAGTACCCATATACCAATATCCATTAAAAAAAGATGGGTATTAGTGAGTTGTGCAAGCTCCTGTAAAGAGGGTTTCTGTAACATACGGTCCAGCTGTTCCGGCTCTTTCCGGGTCGAAACAAACACACCGTGACGAGTAGCCAGGGAAGGCTCTACCCATATTCCGTAGCATACCACATCTGCCTCAGGCAACGGATCTATCACCGCTTCCGTACGGATATATACATCTCCGCTTGCGATCAGTGTATGCAGGGGATTAGGTGCCTTTTGCATGATCTTTTCATAAAGAGGCAACTGGAGAGAAAGAAGATCCTGATCCAAAGACTGTCCTCTTTCCCAACGGAACACAGGGATGGGTGTTAATACTTTTCCGGATGGTGCATAGGCAGGAAGCCGTCGGCTCTGTCCTCCCGCGTGAAGGAGAATACGTTTTTCACGCTCCAGCCATGCTCCGAAAGAAGATCCCGGGGCATACTCTTTCTGGCAAGCCGAAAGCAGCCACGCTGTCCCTCCTCCCGACCCCAATTTACTATCTTCAGGATCCGAAGTATAAAACCATTCTTCCGGTGGAACTTCCTCCAGATCATGGAAATATCTAACAAGGTTGGGAGGTAACGACAACAGTTTCTTCATGGTTACTTTTTCTATTAAAATTCCAAAAATAGAGATTATATTCCTGAAATCCGGGAAAGGTATCCCTCTTTTTTACAAAAATGTTTGGTTTTAGGATGGAAACCTATATATTTGCACAAATTAATAACGAATGTGCAATCTAAATGGAACAGAGTTTTAACGCATATATTGAAAATAGTGTAAAGAATAACTGGTACCTGGACGCCCTTACCGATTACAAAGGAGCTACTTTGCAATATAAATACGTCGCCCGGAAAATAGAGA
>JAJPZL010000485.1 GCA_021204375.1 Bacteroides sp. | reverse complement strand
GAGTTAATGTTACATTTTAATACAAACAGCTATGAAAAGAAAAAATATACTTATTGCATTTTTATCAAGCACGCTCTTTCTCTGCTCATGTGATAGTTGGTTGAAACAGGAAAACCTGATGGGAATGTCTGAGGATGAAACATATTCCAGCGATGCCGGTATAACCAGTGTTGCTGCAAACTTCTATTCGCGTCTGAAATACTGGCAGGATTTTAATGTCACTGACCAAACGTATGATATAACCCGTTGGGACGAAGCAACCAATAACAGTCAGTATTGGGGATTTGCCGATAATGTGGGCCGCAACTACCGGTCCTATTATGACTATACCCTGGTGAGAGAATTGAACTTACATATTACCAATCTGGAAACCAAGGCAACCGGTATTCCGGAAAACCGACGAAACTATTATCTGGCCGAAGCCAGATATATGAGAGCCTATGTTTATTTTACCTTAGTGACCCAGATGGGTAGGGTACCCTTAATAACCGAAGTAACCGAATATACCGATAATCCCCTTACGTTGGCCAAGCCAAGAAATAAAGAATCGGAAGTATATGATTTCATTGCAGATGAACTGGATGAAATTATGGCTGACTTCGGAGCTGCGAGTTCTAAGACACGGGCTACAAAAGGAAGCGCACTTGCCTTGAAATGCAGAGCCATGCTTTATGCGGGAACTTTGGCCTATAATTATGATAAAAGTGCCACTAAAACTTTAAATCTGGCAAGTGGAGCCACAGGAATTGAACGTAGTAAAGCAGAGATCTATCTCACCAAATGCCTGGATGCTTTCAGTGAACTTGAAAAGTTAGGATATACTTTATATAATGAACAAACCAACCGGGCTGAAAATTTCTATCAGGCATTTGCTGTCGAACCCAATAACAATCCGGAGATCATTTTATCTAAAGCCTCTGATGGTACAAACCTGAAAAATGAATTTACCCAGGCTACTATTCCCCGCACGCAAAAAGGTGTAGACAAATGGGGTAGCCAGATTAATCCCACACTTAATCTGGTAAACAGCTATGAGAAAGTAAATACCCGCAGCATAGAAGATATGGATGCTTATGTGGGCCATGAAGTAGTTGAAAGTATGCACGATATGACATCCACGTATGAGTACCATATTTACGATCATGCGGAGGATATCTTTGCAGGTCGCGATCCGCGTTTATGGGGTACTATAATTTATCCGGGATCAAGTTTCCGGAGTAAGAAAACTGATCTGCAGGCAGGACTTGCCATTCCCATAACAGGCGGATATGAGTTTAAATCAGTTACATCTATTGCTGATCTGGCTGCTACTTACCAGGGGAAAAGATGACAGGTGAAGATGGGCCACTTTGTGACGGAGAGGGAAACTGGTACATTTCGCATACAGGTTTTTTATTAAAAAAATATGTTGATTCTACCGCCGGAAGCGAAATAAACGGAGCAAGCAAACTCCCTTACATTGTCTTTCGCTATGGTGAAGTGTTATTGAATGCCTCAGAAGTCGCTTTCTATCTACATGCTCTTGGTGTTAGCCAGTATAATGGCAGACCTACTATAGATCTGGCACTTGAAACAATGAACCGTGTGAGAGAGCGTGCCGGTGGAGAAGAGTTCAAAATAACTATAAACGAACTGACTTTCGAAAGGATCGTCAATGAAAGACGTGTGGAACTTGCCTTTGAAGACCATCGGTACTTCGATTTAAAACGTTGGAGATTGGCAGATGAAGTATGGCATTTCGATGTAAACAACCCTACTGCCAATATGTACGCGCTATGGCCTTATAAAATTTACGCTCCCGGAACTGCTAACCATGGCAAATGGATTTATCGGAAACTGAAAGTGATGCACCGTGTAGGAAATGGGAACCCTATCTTTTTTGACAATACCATGTACTATGCCACTTATCCGATAGACGACGGGAACCCTTATGTAGAAAAGAACCCCAATCATTAACATACGTATCACAATTAAAAAGAATCAAAGATGAAAACAATAAATATGATCCAATTGATGAGCCTAATAACCATACTATTATTCTCATCCTGTGAATATGACAACTACGATGCTCCGTCCTACGTTTTTAAAGGTAGACTGGTTTGCGATGGGGAGAATTTTCCGTTCGATAGCAACCGTACGATCTTCAATTTTGTGCAACAGGGATACGGTAAAGCAGATGGTGGCACTGAAATGCGAATTAATGATGAGGGTCATTACCAGTAATTACTTTTCAATGCCGACTATCAACTGACTTTGTACAACAGGCAATTCCCGTTTGAACTTCCGGAATTTAAACCGCTAGAAGACAAGCCGGGATACGACTCCATATCCTATACAATTAATTCGTCTGTAAACAAGGACTTTGAAGTTATTCCTTACTATAAGATCAGTGATCTGGATGCTTCACTGGCAGGAGAGAGAGAATTGTAGCAACCTTCAGGGTTACTAAAGTCGGGAAAACAACAAATCCGGCCCCACCTATACGAAAAGCATATATTTACTTAAACACGGGAACCCTTGTTAATAGCTGGAACGCATGCCAGCAAGCCCTTGAAATAGAGGATAACAACATTAACTCCATCGAAATCTCGATTCCGCTATCCATGTATCGTGAAAAACAATACTTCATTAATAATTTCAGGAGTTATGCCTATTACCGAGTTGCCATAGAGTTAGAAGGCATTCCGGATTATTACTTGTTCTCACCAATCAGACGTATTGATAATCTTCCTGTTAACAAATAGATAAAACAAATATGCTAAAAGTCAAAAAGATTGTTACAGCACTGCTTTATTCATGGATAGCCTATACAATGCTATCCTGTATAAATACCCAAACCAGATCACAGACTCCAGAATATAGGGATTCTCTAGGGGCAACCTATACAAATCCTTTGATGAGTTACGGCCCCGATCCCTGGGCCTTGTATTACAACGGTACGTATTACTATATGTATACCATGGTCGATAGCCTGGTACTGTGGAAAACCCGGGATATTACCGATGTCAAAAATACTCCCAAAAAAACTATCTGGATTCCTACCGAACCCTCCAATAAACATAATCTTTGGGCTCCTGAGATACATAATATTGACGGTAAATGGTACGTTTATTACGCCGCCGACGACGGCAACACAGATAATCATCAACTGTATGTTCTGGAAAACACGAATAAAGATCCCTTCGAAGGAACCTTTACCATGAAAGAATGCATCAGTACAGATATGGATAATAACTGGGCCATTGACGGATCTGTATTTGAACACAGGGGCGAATGGTACATGGTCTGGTCGGGCTGGCAAACCCGGCGGGTCAGTACAGAAACACAATGCATTTACATTGCCCGTATGAAAAATCCCTGGACTTTAGCTTCTTTAAGGGTTATGATCTCCTAGCCGGAGCTTGAGTGGGAAAGGCATTATAAAAACCATGAAGGTTGGCATTTATCCTATATTATCTATGCGAATGAAGGCCCGCAACTCTTGAAAAGTCCGGGCGGAAAATATATTCATATAGCTTACTCCGCCAGTGGTGTATGGACACCTCATTACGCATTAAGATTGCTTACAGCGAGTACCGACAGTGATTTATTGGATCCGGAGTCATGGATCAAATCACCCAATCCTGTATTCAGGCAGTCTCCGGAGAACGGAGTATATGGAACCGGGCATAATAGTTTCTTCAAATCTCCCGATGGAACCGAAGATTACATTCTCTATCATGCCCGTGATACCCACATAGATCCTGAAGGAATGGGCGATACCCGTTCGCCACGTACGCAAAAGATTCTTTGGAAAGAAAACGATTACCCGGACTTTAGAACTCCTATTTCCACAACCACTCTTTTAAAAAACCTTCAGGAACAATACCGACTGTACGGTAAAGATTAAATGAACGAAGTAACTTTTCCCAATAGGGTGGATTAGTTACTTTTGTTCTATTACAAACAATTAAAATAGTGTATAACGATGAACCCAGGTAAATTATTTATTCCTTTAGTATTGAGTGGATACACTATGATGGGGGCATCCAATACAAAACAAAAGCCTAATATCCTCATTATTATGGCCGACCAGTTACGCGC
This sequence comes from Bacteroides sp., assembly GCA_021204375.1. Lineage (GTDB taxonomy): Bacteria > Bacteroidota > Bacteroidia > Bacteroidales > Bacteroidaceae > Bacteroides. Next base: position 129 of record JAJPZL010000485.1, on the reverse strand, counting down.
CGACTTATTGGAACGTGAAGGATACTTACTCAATACTATGCCTGTTGTTGATAGCCTTGCCCAAAGGGGAATCTGGTTTAACAGAGCATATACGACAGCTCCCGCAAGTGGTCCCGCCCGTGTATCATT
>JAJPZL010000217.1 GCA_021204375.1 Bacteroides sp. | reverse complement strand
CCCCCCCCCCCCCCCGCCCCGCCCCCCATCGACCTCAAAAATTCGCGGGAGGGGTATGAGTGTATCTATTATCAGTATAAGCTGGATGATCCGGGAAGTAGAATATACGAAAGGATCACCTGCATATTCGAAGCAAAGAACAAGGATATCTATCTGGGAAGCCTGGGACATGGTATTTACCGGTTGGAGGATAATAAGAACTACAGGAGTTATGGGTTCACGAACTATGCGGTACGTTCGGGGTTGTCTGATACCAGTATTTCGAACATCCTGGATGACCGGAAGGGAAATTTGTGGATAAGTACTTTAAGGGGTGTCTATTTTTTGATACCCGTACCAAACGGGCGGTTAAATTTGATGAGTGGAATGGATTATTGGTGCCTCAGTTTTATCCCCGATCGGGTTGTAAAACGTCCGGGGATGCCATTATTCTGGGTTCGGTGGATGGTTTGGTGAGCTTTAGCCCGTTGGTTAAACTCCCGGAGTACAGGGACAGGAGGGTTACGCTGACCGGTGTGATGTGCAATGGAGTTGAGCTGGTTCCGTATAGGAATCCCGGGAATCTTTCAACTGCTGTTCCGAACGTAAGGGAGTTACATCTTTATCCTCCGCAGAATTCGTTTGAACTTACGTTCAGTAGCCTGGATTATATGGAGCAGGATAAGATCTTCTATTTTCACCGGATACCGGAACTCAAAGATAGGGTCCATGCCGGGTTGGGAAAGCGACATGCCAGGTATACGAACCTGGATTCCGGTACCTATACGTTTGAGGTGTGGTGTACGAACTACGATAACAGCTGGTCGTCTGAACTAACCCGTTTACTGGTCATCGTGCATCCTCCCTTCTACAAGACCTGGTGGTTCTATAGTTTGATGGCCATAGGGATCGTTTCGGTAGTCTCCTATCTTATTTATGGGTATAGCAGCCGGCAAAAGAGGATCCAGAAGTTGTTGAAGGAAAGAATAGAGGAGCGTACGGCTGAGTTGAACACGACGATCACGGAGCTGACGGAGTCGCAGACTATTATTCTGGAACAGAACGAGGAATTGCAGTTGCGGAATGAGGAGATCAGTAAACAGAAGAATGAATTAATGGATCTCTCCCGGCAAATGGAGGCTGTTAATAAGGAGAAACTCTCTTATTTTACCAACCTGACTCATGATTTTAAAACTCCGTTGACATTGATACAGGGACCTACGGCCCAGCTGCTGAAGCGGTCTATGGATCCGGAAGAGAAGGAGAATCTATGGATCATTAACCGGAATGCTCAATATTTACTCTCGCTGGTGAATCAGTTGATCGACCTGCGGAAAATAGATACCAGGAACCTGGCAATCCATCCTACCCGGTTTAATTTTCCCCGCTTTCTGGAGTATGCGACCATGGATTTCTCGATCCTGATGAAGGAACGGAATATCGGGCTGGAAAAATTATACCGGTTAAAGAGTGACCATATTTATTCGGATAAGGAGAATCTGCACAAGATCCTTTTTAATCTGTTGTCGAATGCAGTAAAGTATACGCCTGATAAGGGAAAGATCCGGATATATGCTAATCAGTTCACAGAGAGGGGAACGAGTAGACTCTTGCAGTATATCTCTGTCAGTAATAGCGGCAGTTCTATTGCTACTGAGGAGATAGAGAAGATATTCAACCGTTTTTACCGGATCCCAGACCGGAATAAGTACTCGGATTACGGACAAAGCAGTACGGGTATCGGGTTGCACATTGTTAAGGAGATCGTTACTTTGCTGCAGGGAGTGATCCAGGTGAAATCTTCTCCAAGGGCAGGGGTCTGTTTCAGGATCTATTTTCCTGTGGTACTGTGCGAGGGGGCAGAAAGTGAGGGATACCGGGAATCCGGAAAACCTTTGCCTGTAGAGGATAAAATAGAGCCTTTTATGGTGGTTAATAAGGATAAGCCAACGTTGTTGCTGGTGGAGGATAATCCGGATATGCGTTATTACATCAAGAATATGTTGAAGGATAAATACAATGTGGCCGAAGCAAACAACGGAGAGGCGGGATATAAAATGGCCCGGAATATTTTGCCGGACTTTATTGTATCTGATTTGATGATGCTGGTATGTGATGGGGCGGATTTTTGCCGGAAAATAAGGGAGGACGAAGGGTTGTGTCACATTCCGTTCCTGCTTTTGACGGCAAATTCGAGTGAGAGTGCCCGGATAGAGAGTTATGAGTATGGGGTAGATGGATATGTAACTAAACCTTTTGAGCAGGCTGTTCTGGTGGCTCATATAGAGGCTATATTGAAGAACAGGGAGCTGTGCCGGAAAAAGTTGGTGGAGGAGGACTGGAACGTAGCCGCCCTGGAAGTGGGACACTCTGACCGGCAATTCATGAGCCGAGTCATGGAGTTACTGGAGAAGAATTTCAGTGATCCGGAGTTTGGAGTAAAGGAGATGGCGGATAAACTCCATATCAGTTATACGCTTATTTATAAGAAGTTCATTTCACTGACGGGTATTCCTCCGGTATGTTTTATTTTGTTGTACCGGTTGCAGATCGCAAAAAAGATACTGGAAAATACTAAAAATATCAATGTGATCGTTTCGGAAATTGCATACCGGGTTGGTTTTAATGATCCTAAATATTTTCCCGGTGTTTTATGAAGCAGTATAAAGTGACTCCGAGTTCTATGATCAAATAGGTTTTTGTAACTGAAAGGGTAAATAACCGGTAAGAGAAAAGCTCCGTATCCTTTGGTGGGAATACGGAGCTTTTGGTACTAAGTGCAGAGTTAAATAAAGATCAGCTATTGGTTCAGGTAGTGGGAACTCTGCCGGTATCGAATTTGATGCGGGCGGTTTGTGCGATCAGCGGGAGGGGAAGTACAAACAGGGCTGCGATAATTATTTTTTTCATATTGGTGTTGTTCTATGGATATTTTTATAAGAACTGATCGTTATTCAAAGCTGATCCAGTCTATTTCGAGATAGGTACCACCGGTAAGGGTGAGGTACAGGTTATGAACTCCTTTGGGAAGGTTACTGACAGGAGCACTGATGGTAGTCCACTCTTTGTCGGATGGAATTTTCATTTCGCAGATAACGGGGCTATCCGGGGTGTTCAACCGTACTTCTAGGGTAGCATCTGAAAGGGAAAGAGCTCTGGCTTTCATGTTTTTCTGGGTGCATTCTCCAAAGTTGACCGTGTTGTAACTGATCCAGGCGTTCTTCTCAGTGAAAAGGGTTTTCTATCCTTTGAATTTATGGGTATTGTCGAGAAAATCAATAGAGACACCGCTATTACTTAAAGAGCTGTAGCGATCCACGTGGATCGCTTTTTGGGTATCAGTAATTCCTACACCACGAAACGTAGGGGTAACTTTCTGAATAGTACCGTCCGGATTAAAGAAGAGGGAATCGATGCGTGCGGACCTGTTCTTATCGAACTCCGGTGAAAAATCGTTGTGGTGGTAGAAGAGGTACCACTGGTCTTTATATTCTACAATGGAATGGTGGTTGGTCCAACATCCCGACGGCCAGGCGTTCATAATAAGTTCTTTGAACTGAAAGGGACCCATGGGAGAGTCGCCCATCGCATAGGCCAGGGTTTCCGTATTTTCTGCAACCCAGGGGAAGGTGTAGTAGTATTTTCCGTTGCGCTCGAACAGGAACGGACCCTCTTTGAATCCATTGGGTAATCCTTCGATAACTACGGGTTCAGAGGCGAGTTCGCGCATGTTGTCTTTGAGTTTGGCCATGTACATACCGCGGCTCGACCAATAAATATAGGCTTGTCCGTCTTTGTCTATAAATACGCAGGGATCGATACCGTTAATGCCTGCTATGGGTTCTTTTTCGGGAATAAAGGGGCCGTAGGGTTTGTCGCTGGTGGCTACTCCAATGGCAAAGCCCCGTCTTTCGGGGCCGGTGAGGGTTGATGGGAAATAGAAGTAGTATTTGCCATCTTTGTATACACAGTCGGGTGCCCACATGGAATAGGAATCGGCTGCTACCCAGGGTACGTTCTCCTGGCTTACAATAACCCCGTGGTCTTCCCAGTTTACAAGATCTTCTGAGGAGAAAACATGATAATCGGCCATGCAGAACCAATCTGTCAGGCGTTCTATAGGACTGAGAATGTCATGGGAGGGGTACATATAGAGTTTACCTTCAAAAACTCTTGCGGTAGGGTCGGCTGTGAACTGATCTCTTATAATGGGGTTTTGCGCGCTCACCAGAGC
>JAJPZL010000481.1 GCA_021204375.1 Bacteroides sp. | reverse complement strand
CGAGTTAATCTCTCGTTCCCGCTACAAAAAATGAAGATGAACAACAATGGTTATCTTCTTTTTTTTGTATCCGCCTATAAAAAAGCCGTAAACACTTTTTATTTACGGCATCTATATAACGAAACTCTGGATCAACATTAAAACTTGAGGGATTTTAATTTTATGCATATAATTTACTGAGTCTAAATAGAAAGAAAGCTTTATCCTTTACTCCTCTGAATACTCTTCTAAAGTTTTTGATCTTTGCATTAAATGATTCTGCTGCTGCATTTGTTGATCTGTTTTTAAAGAAATTGATAATATTCAGGTAATGTGTCTGTATTGTCCTTGCTACCGTTCCAAAAGATAGAAACCCTGTTTTCTCCACTCTGTCATACCATCTTGCCAGTTTTGTTAAAGCCACATCTTTATGTTTTGTCTGATGATAAATGGCTCCCAACTGCATACTTAAGTAATAAGCTTTCTTTATATTCGGATATTCTTTAAAGAGTATCTCTGCTCTTTTTCTTTGTCCCAGTGTCCATAATGATTCTTTCTTAAAGAGCAAATACCTGCTTCTGGCTAAAAGCTGTTTGGTGGTATCCCCGTTTTCATAGACATCAGCTACATAAAGTTCTCCTTTGGCTTTGGCAAGGCATATGGCTGTGTTTTCTATATCAATAGTTTCCCATCGGGCTTTTATTCTCATTTCCTGTACAGCCTCAAAGGCGAGTTGTTGAACATGAAACCTGTCTATTACCTGCCTGGCAGCCGGAAAGCAAGTTCTGGCAATAAGTCCCATACTGGCTGACATATCCAATGTTATTTCCCGGGCCTGGAATCTACGCCTACGAGACATTTGGAGTAATACATTACTTACTTTAGTGGCATCTGTTCCTTCTACAATAGCAATGATGGTTCCTTCTTTGCCTTTAGCAGCTTTATTGATCACTACTGTATAGAGTTCACCCCGGGAAAGTGCTACTTCATCTATACCAATATGACTACCCATATTCTTGGGAAACAGTATCCAGTCCTGGGCATGTTTCCGCTGATCCCAATCCATATATCCGCTCAGGTGATCCCGATATTGACGTTCCAATAGATCACTATCTAAACCAAATAAACGACCTATTAGATTACAACTAACGGGATAGTTATCCAGGACTACCTTTTAAAAAAGACGTAAATTCTTGCGTTATGCGGGTACCAGCAGTTACAAGACTAAAGTCACGATGAAAATACTCTCTATTTTGTTTGTTGATCCACTTACGGCGGCGAATATTAAGAAGTAGACTTTTGCCACGAACAGGAAAGTCATTCACTATAACCGCAGGATAAAAACCTTTGCTCTCATAATTAGAAGCAATATCAGAAGGGAGATTATTCTTTTCTTCTAAATAGATGATGATTTCAATACTAGAAAAAGATACATTAACAATATCGAAATAATCAAGAAGACGTGAAGGAAGAAGTAAACTATAACCAGAAATATCCATGCTACTTTTTACAACCAAAGATAAAAGATTTAATTTAACCCCTCAACTTTTTACGGTGATCCGAAACTCTTACAGGCTCTTAGCCTTAAAAGCCAGCGCATACATACGCATCTGTTTTACCATAGAAAGCAACCCATTACTCCGGGTAGGTGAAAGATGTTCTTTCAAGCCAATACGATCAATAAAATAGAGGTCGGCTGCCAGTATCTCATCCGGTGTATGACCCGAAAGAACTTTTATCAGTAAGGCAATAATACCTTTTACGATCAGCGCATCACTTTCCGCCTGGAACCAGATTTTTCCTTCCTTATACTCTGCATGCAGCCATACACGGCTCTGGCATCCTTCGATCAGGTTCTGGTCTGTTTTATACTGGTCCGGCAACGGTTGTTCCTCATTTCCCAGATCGATCAGTAACTGATAACGGTCCATCCAGTCGTCAAAAGAGCTGAACTCCTCAATTACTTCGTCCTGCAATTCATTTATACTCTTACTCATAGATCTACTATTAAGATGTTAGATTTATACCCACCTCCTTACTCTTCCCGATATATCACCTCTAATACGGTTTGCCCGACAGCCTTTAAAACAGAACGATCGATCACCTCCATATTATCATCCACCGTATGCCAGAAAGAGCCAAAACCTTTGTTATGATCGTGAGGGATAATATCAATAGAAGGTATTTTTATATATTTATTGACATAATAATGATCATCCGTTATCATTCCCCCCTTTGCATTCACGAACAAAGCCCCGTATCCAAGCCGGTCAGCAGTGTTCCACACCTTCTCTACGACAGAAGGAGCATACTGCAACGAGTAGAGCTCTTTATAAAAAGCTGCATTTTTTCCTCCTACCATATCCAGCAGGATACCGAAACGGGCCGTATACCCATGAACATGTGGGTTACGGCTCCAGTACTGAGAACCCAGCGCCCAGGTATCTTCGGTATATCTCCCGGTATGGAACTGGGGAGTACCATAATCTTCAGCATCAAAAAATATAATATCAATTCCCAGTTCCGGTGCCTGCTCTCCAATATGGCGGGTAATTTCCAGCAATACTCCTACCCCGCTGGCTCCGTCATTGACTCCCAGAATAGGGGTGTGGTGATTTTTTTTATGAGGATCGTTATCCGCCCACGGCCGTGTATCCCAATGGGCGAAAAGTAAAATACGTTTCCTGGTCTCAGGCTTATAAGAACCGATAATATTACGTGCCTTCAGGATAGTCCCGTCATAAGCGATCAGATCAGCATACTGATCGGTCACTGCCGCTCCGAAAGAGGCCAGTTTTTCAGCAAGGTACTCTCCACAGGCCACATGCCCGGCAGTATTAGGCACCCGGGGACCAAAATCCACCTGTGCCTGTATAAATTGATAAGCACTATCCGCATTAAAATCCGGCACATTCACGAGCCCGGATGCCTCTCCCGATGAGCTTACAGTAGCATTGCTTTTATTACCGGTACAGGAAAAAAAACAGATCACTCCGGTAATAAAGCATAGGATATAGGAGTTCTTCATTTGGAACATTTTATAGAAAGTATAACGATAGAGAATTTCCGGTTACAAAAATAAGAATCTTTGTTTGATTCAAACCCTTATAATTCCAAAAAGTTGAGACGCACCTCTTTTTTCCCGATCAATAGTTCCGTTTACCACACCACAGATCAAAGGATAATTTGCCGTAACATGTCCTACCGGGAAATCAAAACAAACCGGGAACTGATAAGGTTTTACCAGGTCGGCAAGAACCCGGTATAACTCCTTTCCCAAAGATCTATCCTCCTCATACTCGGTGAACTGACCGATAATAAGTCCGCTTATACGATCAAAGGCCACACCCAGCTTCAGGTTATACATCATTCGCTCTATCTGATAGGGTCGCTCCCCTGTATCTTCGATAAAAAGGATCGTATCTTCCGCAGGAAAGTCATAAGGAGTTCCCCGCAATCCGGAAAGAACCGCCAGGTTCCCTGCCCGCAAAACGCCTTTCACTCTCCCATCCCGGTTCAGGGAATAAGAAGGCATCTGATAAGAAGGCAACTTACCAAAAAGAAGATCATGCAAATATCGAAGAGAAAGATCATCTTCTTTCTCCACAGTCAGATGCCTGGCCATGGGAGCATGCAAAGAGACATATCCTTTTTTCTGAAAAAGAGCATGCAGGAGCGTAATATCACTATATCCGATCAACCACTTCGGAAACTCTGCAAAACGGGTAAAATCAAGTCGTTCGATCAGATGCACAGCCCCATATCCTCCTCGACTACAGAATATCGCTTTGATCCGGTCACTATCCAGCGCTTCCTGAAAATCAGAGACCCTCTGCTCGAGAGTACCGGCAAACCGTCCGTTAGACCGTCCGGCCGATTTACCGGTCACCACCTTCAATCCCCAGGATTCCAACCTTTTACGGGCACCGCTAATAAAAGTTTTGTCAATCTTTCCGGCAGGAGAAAGGATTACAACCATATCTCCCTCTGATAAGAAAGGGGGAAACAAACTTCTCTTCATAGTAATTATTCCGTTTTATATAATGATCATAGCTTCACAGGCAACCCTCAAACATCCTTGCCCGATTCTTCTGACAAAAATAAGGTAAAGTTTTTATTTCCCGAACAAACAAAAACCGAACTTCAGCAAAAAGGCGGATCCTGTAAATAACATCTGTTAAAAACAAAACTTCAGGAAGTAAAATAAAATAATATTTTGCCGTTTTTATCAAGATTTAAATAGCACATTCCCC
>JAJPZL010000186.1 GCA_021204375.1 Bacteroides sp. | reverse complement strand
ACTCCGACTTCAAATCCAGAATTTATAATAGGACATTATGCGGATAATCATATAATTTTAAATGTAAGATCAGTATGTCAGTAAGTTATTATGTGATTGAGCGCAGGGTTCCCGGTGGGCCCGACAAAGGTAAGATGAAGCAGTTTGCCCAGTTCCGTTTGGGTAGTGTGATTGGTTTTGAGGCTATTTGCCGTAAGACAGCTTTGTTAAGTACCGCTACCAGCGGAGATGTAAAAGTGGTGCTAAATGGTCTTTTGACTATTATCAGCGAATACCTGGAAGCCGGACATTCGGTAAAGGTGTGGGTATTGGGTAATTTCCGTCCTTCGGCCGGCAGCAATCCAGTAGAGAAGGAAGAGGATGTAACTGCCCACCAGATGAGACGTCCTAGGATTATCTTTACCCCGGGTAAGGCGCTTCGCACGATGCTTTCGCAGATATCTTTCCGCCGGATCGATCCTTTGGTAAAGACGATTGAAGAAGAGTGTGGAGAAGACCATGATATTTAACGGTTAACAGGTATCTGTTTTTCAGCCCGGGGTTTATAACTCCGGGCTGTTTTTTGATCCCCCGGCAGGAATTATCCGGGAGACCATTTATAGGTAGTTCTGCATTTTCCCATGACCGGAAAATAGTCCATCCATATTCTTTCTAGGTAAGTAGCTACAAAGCACTCTTGCTGTTGTCGTATGGTAAGTTCATCCAGTAATCTGATTCGTTTTTCCTCCTCTGTTTCATACCTCATCCGGCAGGTAAGCTGATAGATTAATACCTCTACCCTTTTTTCCATATAAAGTATGAGCAGGCGCAGAAAAATCTCTCCTTCATCTTCCTGCGGGTTACTTTTTAAAAGTGCCTCCAACTCTTTGTTCCCTTTTTTGCGCCACTGCTTTGCCACCTCTTCAAATGATCTGCTTCTTCCTCCTGTAAGCCCGTGCAGCATTTCACGGTGCAGGGGTATTTGAAAGGGGAGGTCCTGCTGTATCAGTAGTTCTGTCAATAGTTCTGTAAAGGGCTTTTCCCGACAGACTACATCCGGGTAGATCACACAGGCTTCAATCAGTAACTTTTCCGAGGGGTGAGCGATGGTAGTTCCACGGGCCATAAAGCGGCAAAACTCTTTCGGATCTTTTTTTAGGAAGGAGTCGGGGTCTTCTCCCGGAGGAAGTCTCAGGATCCGGGTCAGAAACCCTTCATCTATTAGGGTATGATTGATTTTTTGTGCTGCTACTTCTCCGGGAGTATCTACATCGAGCAGGATCACTGCTTTGCAACAGTACTGTTTCAGTTTCTCTATCTGGATTTTAGAAATGTTTGTTCCCATCAGGGCTACGGTATGGGTATATCCCACTGCGTGCATAGCCAGCACATCTTTAAATCCTTCTGTCAGGATAACGGTTCCCAAATGCAGGATGGTCTCTTTGGCCTAGTAGAGGCCACAAAGTAGTTCGCTGGTACGTAGTCCTTGTTCACTACTGGTATGGATATATTTGGCTGTTTTTACAAGCATTTCTCTGCTTCGTGCCGAGAATCCTCGGAGCAGGCCGCTTTCGTCCCGGATGGGGAAAATAATACGATTGCTTTGTGCTTTGTAAGGGTCGGGAACTAAGTGCAGGGAGAGACCTACTTCAAATTCCCGGTATACGGCCAGTAATTTCCGGTTCTCAGGCAGGTAAGGCATCAGTGTTTTCAGGAACCGGGTATGATCCGGTAGTGGTTTCCGGATGAGAAGTTCTGGTTTTTCAACCTTCTTTGGAGGGTCTAAGGTAGTGGTTTTTCCTCCTAATTTCTCGAAAGCCTCCCTGGTAGTACATTTTTCTATCTGTTTTATAAAATCAATAACGTCTCCTTTGGCTCCGCAGGCGTAACAGATAAATCGCTGCTTTTTCCTGTAAACGGTCAGGGAAGGATTTTTATCGTCGTGGAAGGGACACAGGCCGGTAGCACGGTCTCCCTTCCAGGTTAATGGAAGGTACCGTTCTACTGTATTTCCTAGTTCGTTTTGTTGTTTTAGGTTGACTATATTCATGGTTTTTCATTTTTTGGTTTTGAAGCTTCGGTATTTATGATAAAAGTTCTCCTTCGCCGGCATCCTTAAACCGGGTAAAGCTTCCATTGTGGCGTAACCGGATGATTCCTATATCTCCGTTCCGGTTTTTGCGAATAATTAAATCACACGTTCCCTTTAAACACTCGTTGGTATCCGGATCGTGGGTAATTCCATGCCTGTCGGAGCGGTAGATAAACATAACTCCATCTGCAGCCTGTTCAATTACTCCCGAGTCTCTTAAGTCACTCAGGTTGGGTTTGAAATTCTTATCGGAGCGGCTTTCGCTCTGGCGGTTCATCTGCGAGAGTACCAGCACTGCACAATTGGCTTCTAAGGCGAGGCGTTTGAGTGCCAGGATATTCCGGTCTACGATCTGATCCGGTGTTTCTCCGTTGCGGCTTTTGCTTATCAACAGGTGCAGGTAGTCAATGACTACTAAGTTGCATCCTTTGCGCTTTTTCTGGAGCAGTATTTTAGAGCGGATATGGGCTACACTGTTTCCCGGTGAGTAGTCCATGTGGAAAGGCAGATTCTCCCAGCTCTTCCGGAATCTCATCATTTTCTGGAAGTCTGCATCCCTCAGGTTGGAAATGCGTAAACTCTTTCCGTTCATTCCCAGGTGGCCTGTCAGGATACGGTTCATCGCCTGTAAGTTGTTCATCTCCATACTGAAAAAGCAGACTTCTTTGCCCAGTTGTGCGGCTCCGATAGCAATCTCCAACCCGATAGCTGTTTTACCATCGCCCGGCCGGCCTCCCAATACATACAACTCTCCGCTTTGCAGACCGCCGAAAAGATGGTTAAGCCCGAAAATACCGGTAAGGATACTACTCTCTTTTGCATTTCCATACACACGCTCTTCGTGTATCTCTATCACCTCTTCAATCAATTCGCCAACCTTTTTCAATGGAGGAGATACCTGGTATTTTTCCTGTACCTGGAGAAGCTGCCGGTCGACCTTAGCTATAAGTTCTTCCGGATCTGTTTCGGGAGAGGTAGCTTTTGCCATGCCTTCGTGCATGATCTTTTCCAGCACCCTGAGGGTATACAGTCGTTTGATCTCTTCGGCGTAATCGTGCATATTGCCGTTGTGCCGTAACAGGGGAATGCTGTCTGCCAGGAAGTTCATTCCTCCTATCCGCCGGCAATGTTCTGCATCCATCCGCCTCATCCGGGCTTCAGTAGTTCTATAATCGGGCTTTTTTCCCTCTTCGTACTGAGCCAGTATAGCCTGGTAAATAAAGCCTGTATCGGGGTTTAAAAACATCTCCGGGGTGAGCCAGCCTGTTACATCGGGTAGGTTGTGTTGTTCCATGAGCAGGGAACAGACTACTGCTTTTTCTAATTTCTCGGTAGTAGAGTGGTCGGTTGTGGTTACTTTTTCCATAAAGATGTTGGTTTTAACGTTTTTGATTTGTTTAATGTATCTTGTTTTGGGTTTGCATTTTCCGGCGGATAGCCTCTTCATACTCTTTTTGTCTCTTTTCCTCTTCTTCACTGATGGCTTTTTCAGATTCCGGCAGGGAATCTGGTGTAGACTCAGGATCCTCTTGTGCCGAGAGATCCTTGTAGGGGGGGGGAGAGTTTTTATGACGGATAAACTTACGGGTTATCTCTAAGTAGTTATATACAGTGATCTTTTGCCCGTCGGCTATTTTCTCCATAGCGATACGGCCTTCCTGCTGTAATTCTTTGAGTAAATCACCCACTATATTTTTATTCATTCCTAATTTTCCGGCGATTTTCCGGTAGCTGGTTACCAGTTCTCCTGCCTGACATTCATATTTACCCTTGTTCAGGGGTATTCTGCTATTTCCGTAATTACACTCCAGCAGTAGCAGCGTGTAAAGCCGGTTCAAGTTTTTCTCATGATAGTCGGCAGATAAAATTTTGTGTACTAACGAGCGGGGAAGGCGGATGTAGGTATGCCACATTCCGAAAAGATTTTCTTTTTCTATGTAAAGTTGAAATTTTAGGTTAGTATGAGGGTAAATCATTGAAAATTAGCTAAATAAATATCGGGACAGCAAAGCGTACAGATAACACATTGATAAGCATGTAGTTACAAAGGTTTCCGGGACACCAAAGCGTACAGCTGGCTTTCCGGACAATAAGATATATATATATATATATATATATATATATATATATATATAACTGTCTGTTATACAGATCTGTCGCTGGCGACGCAGGGTTA
>JAJPZL010000219.1 GCA_021204375.1 Bacteroides sp. | reverse complement strand
ACTTTGTATATTGTGAGTAAAGTATTATAGTTGTTAAGTCATGAAACATGCTGCTTATATATTGATCGCTCTTCTGATCGCTTTTACCGGATGCAGGTCCCTGGATCAGAATACCCGTACTTTTCTGGGGATACAAACAGGCTCCATGATAGGAAATGTAGCAGGTGCTATTATCGGAGACCAGATCGGAGGATACACCGGTTCTGCTATTGGTTCCGTATTAGGTACAGCCGGTGGAGCAGTAGCCGGTGCAGTCATTACCGCTCCCAGGTCCGAACGGGAAATAGTAAGGACCTCCTCCGCTCCCGCACCCTATCTTTTTATTGATAATATTTTTCTGAACGATGAGAACGGGAACAACAAAATTGACGCAGGTGAGAAGTGTCAGCTAACCTTTATTATAAAAAATGAAGGAGAAAGAGATGCCTACGATGTAAGTCCGCAACTGAAAATAGTAAAAGGAGGCAAATACCTGACCCTTTCCGATCCAGTCGTTATACGGAAGATCTCTCCGGGAGAAGCCATGCAATATAGAGTAGCTGTAAATGCCTCCCATAAATTAAAGACAGGGGAAGCAGGATTCCGGATCGAAGTTAAAGAAAGGAACGGATATAATATACCCGGCGAGGAGTTTATTATACTCACTCAACGCTGAAATTATTCATCCAGCCGGGTCTCCCCCTCCACAAACTCTTCCAGGAAGAGATTCTCTCCATCAAATACCGCATATGAGAAGTAAGTGATCCAGTCTCCAAGAATGATCATGCGGGAAGTACGGCTCAACATCAGATCCAGCATAATATGCCTGTGTCCGTATATAAAATAATTAATGGCAGGATGAGTTTTCAGATACTCTTTACTATAGAGAACCAGAAACTCCTTATCCTCTCCCATATAATCAGGTTCCTTTCCGGCCACTCTTTTCAACCGGCTACGCTTCGCCCAGTTGAGCCCCAATTCTATACTCCAGCGCGGGTGAAGAGCCGAAAATAGCCGTTGCAGAGTAACACTGTGGAACATACTACGCAAAAAGCGGAATTTCGGGTCCGGATCGCCCAGACCATCCCCATGAGCCAGATAGAACTCTTTTCCGTAGATCTCCGTTGTCAAAGGCTTCCGGTGAAGGATTAGTCCGCACTCCTTACGCAGATAATCCCCACACCAGATATCGTGGTTACCAATAAAAAAATGGATCTCCACCCCTCTATCGGTAAGTTCGGAAAGCTTACCTAAAAAACGGGTATATCCTTTAGGGACCACATGTTTAAACTCATACCAGAAATCAAACATATCTCCCAACAGATAGATCGCCCCGGCGTTGTTCTTAATACTATCCAGGAAATTAACCAACCGACGCTCCTGGGTACGTCCGTGATCAATGGCCCTGGAGCCCAAATGTGTATCCGAAAGAAAATATACCTTTTTCATAGCATTCTGTTTTCCCCTATCCGGGAATTACTCTATCTGATCAAAGAAATCCAAGATCCAGTTTAGCCTCTTCGCTTATCATATCCTTATTCCACTCAGGCTCAAAAACCAGATTAACAGTCGCCTGCTTTACCTCATCCAGTGTTTCCACTTTCTGCCGGACATCCTCCATAATAAAATCGGCAGCCGGACAGTTCGGAGCAGTAAGGGTCATATCGATCGTTATCTCGTTCTCATCGCCGACCTCTATTTTGTAGATCAGTCCGAGGTCATATATATTAACAGGGATCTCGGGATCAAAAACTGTCCGGAGCCTCTCCACTATTTTCTCTTCCATTTCAAATTTTGTCATACCGAGATATTTTTACAAAGATACATAAAAAAGTCATAAAATGCGTCCTTCGTCAGCGTAACTATAATATTTGCTGCCACACACAATAACATGATCCAACAGGGGGATGTTCAGGATTTTCCCTGCCTCTTTGATCTTCTCCGTCACCGTATCATCCGCCGCACTGGGCCTACAGATCTCCGAAGGATGGTTGTGGCAAAGGATCAGGGAAGAGGCACGCCGCAGGATCGTCTCCCGGAAGATACAGCGCAGATCAACCGCTGTTTCATTAAATCCGCCCGAACTGATCCGTACTTTATCAATGATCCCGCTTCCCTGGCTCAGTAACAGTATCCAGCACTCCTCCACCAGCAGATCAGCCATTAAAGGATAAAAATGATCATAAACCGCCTGCGAAGAATCGATCTTTTTCACCTCCTCCTGCTTCTCCTGGGTTCTTCTCCATCCCAGTTCCGAAGAGGCCATAATAGACAAAGCCTTTGCTTCCCCTACACCCTTAAAGGCACAGAGTTCCTCTAAAGTTAGCTTACCCAGATTACTCAGATTATTATTGCAGGAAGCCAGGATACGCCGCATAAGTTCTACCGCACTCTCTTCCTGGTTCCCCGAGCCAATTAAAATAGCCAGTAATTTCGCATTGATCAAAGCACCGGCTCCGCGGGAGATCATTTTTTCACGGGGACGCTCCTCTTCCGCCCACTGATGGATCACTGTTTTCTTCATAGTAGATTTCATTTAAAAGATTCGGTCGCAAATCTACAAAAACAGTTCTCTCCGGCAAAAAAAAGAAGAGAAAAATTAAAGCCTATTCCTGTTTTTAAGGAAGAACACAACCCTTCCACCACGCTACCCAGAAACCACTTCCATACCCGATCAGCTGAATAAAAGCAGTAGCCACCGAGTAAACCCCGATGAAAAAGCTTCTGTTGCGGACAGAAGAGTCTGTAAAAATGACCAGGGCAAATAACAAAACAGGTAAAAGTGTACAGATACAAAAAAAAGAGGCGATCAGCAAGCAAACTATCCCTCCTGTAAAAACAGTAGGAAGCAGATGGACAAGTTTTAAAGTCTCCGGATGTTTTTTATATAAATAAATACGCGCCTGCCCGAAACTATATACCTGCCTGAAGAATTGCCTGAAGGTAGAACGGCGTTTATGGTACACCCATGCCCCGGGAAACAGCCGGCAACTGTAACCCGCTTTATAGACCCGGGTACTCAGGTCAATATCCTCTCCTACCCGCATCTCCGAAAATCCCCCCAAAGCTTCATAAACAGACCTGCGCACCCCCATATTAAAACTCCTGGGAAAATATTTCGCCACCCGTGTTTTCCCTCCCCGGATCCCCCCTGTGGTAAAGAAAGAGGTCATCGAATAGTTTATGGCCTTTTGCAACGTAGTAAAAGATTCATCCGCCCGGTCCGGTCCCCCGAACACATCCGAAGGTTCCCGCTCCAGTTCCTGCTCCACCTCTCCGAAATACCCGGGAGGAAGGATACAATCCGAATCCAGAACGATCATATACTCACCTCTACTTCGCTCCACCCCGTAATTACGGGTCTGTCCCGGTCCGGAATTACTCTTTACAAAATAGTGAACATCCAGCACTCCGGCATATCTCTCCACCACCTCCTTACAGGGAATGGATGAACCATCCTCCACCACGATCACTTCAAAGTTCTTATAACACTGACAGGTAAGACTCTCCAGCAGATCATTCACCTCTTCCGGACGATTGTAAACAGGAATAATAACAGAGTAGAACATACTTTTCAGGCAGATCACAACAGGTTGGAAAATAAAAAAGGTGTGTTGTGTCTGTAACACTCCACACCCTTTATCTATCTATTCAGCGCTTACGCTTTTACACGTCCCACGTACGATCCGTCACGCGTATCAATTTCGATCATTTCCCCTTCATTGATAAAAAGAGGCACACGTACAGTAGCACCCGTTTCTACAGTAGCCGGCTTAGTCGCATTGGTTGCCGTATCTCCTTTGAGTCCCGGTTCCGTATAAGTAATCTGCAAAGTTACTTTGATAGGAAGCTCCCCGTAAAGAACGGTTTTCGATTCGGCATGCGTTACCACATCGATCACTTCTCCCTCTTTCAGGAATTCAACTCCGGTGATCAGGTCTTTCTGAATAGAGATCTGCTCAAAAGTCTCCTGATTCATAAAGTTATATCCCATATCATCCTGGTAAAGATACTGGTAAGGACGACGTTCAATACGTACCTCATCGATTTTTACCCCTGCATTAAATGTTTTTTCCAGTGTACGCCCTGTGGTTACACTTTTCATTTTAGTTCGCACAAAGGCTGCTCCTTTTCCCGGTTTTACATGCAGGAATTCTGTGATGAAATAGTAGTGTCCATCCAGATCTATACACATCCCGTTCTTGATATCTGCTGTAGTAGCCATAAATGTTCTATATTAAATTATAATCTTCTGTTTTTACTCTTTAAAGAGAGAATTTCGGATGCAAAAGTAATCTAAATCAAGATAAAAC
>JAJPZL010000361.1 GCA_021204375.1 Bacteroides sp. | reverse complement strand
ACTGCTCTCCACGCTAACGACTCTATTAAAAGCGTGCTTCTCTATACTCCGTATTCGAAAATATCTGTTCCGCCGGGTGAGTCTATTGACTATACCATTGATCTGATCAATAAAACGGACAAAGTGATCAATGCTCCTATTGCCGTAAAAGGTTTATCCCGGGGTTGGGATCATACCCTGAAATCGGGCGGATTTAGTATCAATCAGCTGGCTGTACTACCCGGCGAGAAAAAAGCTGCAACCTGAAGGTAGAGGTACCGATGCAGGTAAACAGAGGTACCTATCACTTTACCGTAGAAGCCGAAGGACTCGCCACGCTGCCACTAACCATTGTTGTTTCCCAACAGGGTACTTACCAGACGGAGTTTACAACCACCCAACCCAATATGGAGGGTAATTCCAAATCAAACTTTACTTTCAATGCTACCCTGAAAAACCGTACGGCCGAACAACAACTCTATTCACTCAGAGCACAGGCTGCCCGTGGTTGGAATGTGGTATTTAAGGTGAACTATAAGCAGGCTACCTCAGCTCAGGTAGAACCCAATGCTATCGAAAATATCCAGGTTGAAATTACTCCACCGGCTACTATTGAGGCGGGCACCTATATCATTCCGGTAGAAGCCAGTACAACCGCTACATCTGCCTCCATCGATCTGGAAGTGGTGATCACCGGTTCCTACCAGATGGAACTGACCACTCCCCGCGGACTCCTGAGTAGCGACCTGACGGCAGGAGATACCAAACGGATCGACCTGGTAGTCAAGAACAGTGGCTCTGCTGAGTTGAACGATATACAGCTTAGTGCTAATAAACCTGCCGACTGGGAGGTCTCTTTTGAACCCGCTACCGTAGAAAAACTGACAGCTGGTAAAAGTACATAGGTCACTGCCGTGGTACGTGCCTCTAAAAAAGCACTTCCGGGAGACTATGTAGTACGGATGGATGCCCGCAATCCCGAAGTCACTTCCAATGTTGAATTCCGTATCTCCGTAAAGACTCCTCTGATCCTGAGATGGATGGGTATTATGATCATTCTGGTGGTCCTGGGAATTATTTATGGATTGTTCCGTAAATACGGAAAGAGGTAAGTATGAGACCCGTAGTAATCGAACTCGCCGGACTTACCAAAAAGTACGGTACATTTACTGCGGTCGATGGATTGGATCTGACCATCCGCAAAGGAGAGATCTTCGGTTTATTAGGCCCTAACAGGGCAGGAAAATCGACTACTATCCTGATGATGCTGGGGCTTACCGAACCTACTGCCGGAACCGTGACGGTAGGTGGAGTCAATGCAGTGACCCATCCTATTGAAGTCAAGCGAAAAGTGGGGTATCTGCCTGAGGATGTAGGCTTTTATGACGACCGTACCGGACTCGATAACCTGCTCTACACAGCCGGGCTCAATGGAATTCCTGCCCAGGAGGCTTATGATCGTGCCTGTGAACTACTTAAACGGGTAGGGCTGGAAAATGAGACGGATAAAAAGTGTGATAAATACTCCCGCGGTATGAGGCAGCGTCTCGGATTGGCTGATGTACTGATTAAAAGTCCGGAAATTATTATTCTGGATGAACCCACTTCCGGAATTGACCCTTCCGGAGTACGTGAATTTATTGAACTGATCCGCCGGCTAAGCCGGGAAGAGGGGCTGACGGTGCTCTTTTCTTCCCATCACCTGAACCAGGTGGAACAGGTATGCGACCGGGTAGGTATTTTCCGGAGTGGTAAGCTACTGGCTGATATCTCCCTGACAGGGCCTGACCGGGAAAAAGAGGAGTTAGAAGTAATCTATAATCGTTATTTTGAGGAAGGAGGGACAAACCATGAAGTATAGTATACATCATCCTTTCTGGGTCATGGTGTAGAAAGAGGTCTCCGACCATATCCGGAGCTGGCGTTTCCTGATCCTGCTGTTTATTCTGGCACTTACCTGTATGGGGTCTTTATATACGGCTTTAACTAATATCGGTGATACGATTAAACCCAACGATCCCGATGGCTCGTTCCTGTTCCTGAAACTCTTTACCGTTTCCGATGGTACGTTGCCTTCCTTTACGGTATTTATTAGTTTCCTGGCCCCCCTTCTGGGTATTGCATTGGGTTTTGATGCAGTGAATTCCGAGCAGAACAAAGGTACCCTCAGCCGTATCCTATCCCAACCTGTGCACCGGGATTACCTGCTGAATGCCAAATTTGTCAGTGCATTGCTGGTGATCGGTGGATTGCTCTTTATGCTGGGTTTCCTGGTAATGGGATTCGGACTGATCGCTATCGGTATTCCACCTACTGCCGAGGAGTTCCTGCGTATTATCTGTTACCTGTTGGTTGGAGTTTTTTATGTAGGATTCTGGCTGAACCTATCCATCTTCTTTTCCCTGAAGTTCCGGCAGGCGGCTACTTCCGCTCTGGCAGCCGTGGCTATCTGGCTATTCTTTAGTGTATTTTATAATATGCTGATTAATCTGATCGGTAAAAGCCTGAATCCGGGGCCTTTTGCTACTACCTATCAGATCATCCATTACCAGAAGTTTATGCTGAACCTGTTGCGGTTTGCTCCCAGTGAACTCTTTAACGAAGCTACCACTATCCTGTTAATACCTTCGGTACGAAGCCTGGGGCCGTTGACCATGGAGCAGATACAGGGAGCTATTCCCAGTCCGTTACCTTTGGGACAAAGTCTGATGGTAGTATGACCTCAACTGACCGGCCTTATTGCCGCTACGCTGATCTGTTTTGCGCTCTCTTATTTTTCATTTATGCGAAGGGAGGTAAGGTCGAGATAAATAGGGTTATTTTAGATGGAATATTCTGAAAATAACATTTACTGGTGTTGCCAGCTTTACCTCGGATAGTCCCTGAAAGGATACGGGTGGTAACAGGTTGCTTCTCCATACAGGTTTGTTAATCACCCTCGGAGAGGGTATTATATCTTAGCCCCCGGTAGCACCGGGGGTTGATAAACAGGAGATTACGGGCTGTAGGCCCAGTATAATGGTGAAACAATAAATACTATATTTTATATACTGCACCTACAGTGCGCAATCTTTGATAACACCATACGCTCACCCTGGCGTTGCCAGGGCCTAAGATAGAGTAGGCCTCCGGCCTGTTTGAGAGTCCTTTGAACAGGACTGACATGGCCGGGGCTAAAATATACCTGTAAAAGATTGGATATACTATTTATCGTCCCTTATACATCATTTCATAATACTTCTCGTAATCCCCGGAAGTGATCTGGTCCATCCACTCCTGATTATCCAGATACCATTGGACGGTCTTTTCAATCCTCTCTTCAAACTGGAGGCTCGGTTTCCAACCCAGTTCATTCTTTAGTTTGGTGGAATCAATGGCATAACGCAGATCGTGTCCGGCACGGTCCGTTACGTAGGTGATCAGTTTTTCACTGGTTCCTTCCGGATTACCCAGTAATTTATCCACTGTTTTAATGATCACTTTGATCAGATCAATATTCTTCCACTCATTAAAACCACCGATATTATAAGTGTCTGCCAGTTTGCCTTTGTGGAAAATAAGATCAATGGCCCGGGCATGGTCTACTACATAGAGCCAGTCGCGTACATTTTCTCCCTTTCCATAGACGGGTAGCGGTTTTCCTTTGCGGATATTATTAATAAAGAGCGGGATCAGCTTCTCCGGGAACTGGTAAGGCCCGTAGTTATTGCTGCAATTGGTCACAATAGTAGGCAATCCATAAGTATCACGGTAGGCACGTACAAAGTGATCGCTGCTAGCCTTGCTGGCTGAGTATGGTGAATGCGGATCATAGCTGGTGGTTTCGGTAAAGAAAGTACCGTCAAACTCCAGTGTGCCGTATACCTCGTCCGTAGAGATATGGTAGAAACGTTTTCCTTCGTAGTCCCCGTTCCAGTTCTGACGGGCGGCTTCCAGTAGAGAAAGGGTACCCATGACATTGGTACGGGCAAAAGTAAAAGGATCTTTGATGCTGCGATCTACATGGCTTTCAGCGGCCAGATGAATAATTCCATCCACTTCATATTTCCGGATCAGTTC
This sequence comes from Bacteroides sp., assembly GCA_021204375.1. Lineage (GTDB taxonomy): Bacteria > Bacteroidota > Bacteroidia > Bacteroidales > Bacteroidaceae > Bacteroides. Next base: position 259 of record JAJPZL010000361.1, on the reverse strand, counting down.
GAGCATTTTATCATAATCGTAGATATCCGCCTTTACAAAGGTGTAGTTCGGTTTATCCTCTATATCTTTGAGGTTGGCCAGATTTCCGGCGTAGGTTAGTTTATCCAGGTTGATAATATGATAATCCGGGTATTTATTTACAAATAAACGCACTACATGCGAGCCGATAAATCCGGCACCTCCTGTGATCAGGATATTTCTTGTTGTTTTCATGCTCTGCTGAAGTATAGGAATAATTAAAACTATTTTTTTAATAAAT
>JAJPZL010000099.1 GCA_021204375.1 Bacteroides sp. | reverse complement strand
GGTGTCATAAGTTTCATCTTTCTTTTATAAAATAATAAATTGTAACCTCATTTCATCTGAAATTTACTTTTGATACCCTCTCCTGTCATCCGTTTTTACGAATATTAGTTAGCGAATATTTTATAAGAACGACGCCCGTAAAAAGCGATCACTACAAAACAGATCAGTGGCAGAACAAACGAGAGGTTAACGGCCGGAAATCCTCCGATACTTCCTGCATCAATAATTCTGGCCTGAAGCGGAGGCAGTATGGAACTACCCAGAATGGCCATAATAAGTCCGGCCGCTCCGAATTTGGCATCGTCTCCCATTCCCTCCAGGGCTATACCGTAAATGGTGGGGAACATCAGTGACATACAAGCCGAAACGCCTATCAGGCAGTAAAGGCCTTTGATATCCTGGAACCCGATCACTCCAGCTATTAATATACCACCCGCAATAGCGAGGAACATCAGTAGCTTACCGGCGTTGAGGTATCTTAAGATAAAGGTACAGATAAAGCGGCTGGTGCAGAATCCGATCATAGCGATGATATTGTACTTCTGTGATAATACTTCAACAGCTTTCTCGCCCATACCTTGTTCCATAAACACCCGGGTACCGTACTGTATAATGAAGGTCCAGCACATAATTTGTACTCCTACATAGAAGAACTAGGTAATCACTCCTTCCCGGTAACGGGGGATAGAAAAGATGCGTTTCAGGGTAGGAATAAAGTTTATATCGTGCGACTGATCCTGGTTTTTAGGCATTCTGGTGAAAAGGATCAGCAGAAATACCGCAAGAATAACCAATCCTATGATCAGGTAAGGAGTGATCAGTACACTCAGGTCGGAATCACGCACTGTTTCAAACTCTGCCGGAGAGAGTTGAGCCCGTTCTGCCGTATCAAGCGGATTCAGCCTGGCTTGAATAAAATTTATGGCTACATACATTCCTAATAGGGAACCCATCGGATTGAAGGACTGTGCCAGGTTAAGCCGACAGGTAGCCGTCTCTTCCGTACCCATGGATAGAATATAGGGGTTTGCACTGGTCTCCAGAAAAGAGAGCCCGCAGGTCAGGATAAAGTAAGCGATCAGGAAGGAATAATACTCTCCCGTCATTTTAGCCGGGAAAAAGAGTAAGCCTCCTACAGCATACAGACCCAGGCCTACCAGTATTCCTGCTTTATAGGAATATTTACGTATAAAGATCGCAGCCGGAAAGGCCATGGCAAAGTAGCCTCCGTAGAAGGCTACCTGTACCAATGCCCCGTCTGTTACACTCATCCTGAATATTTTAGAAAAAGCCTTTACCATCGGGTTGGTAATATCATTGGCAAATCCCCAGAGGGCAAAACAGAAGGTGATCAGAATAAAAGGTATTAAGTAGTTAACACCATCTTTCTTCAGGATCGATTGTTTTGTTTCTTTCATCTTACTGATCACTGTTTATTTATAAATAGGTCCGTAGGTAGCGCAAGCCCGATAATCAGATCCTTCTTTGTCCATTCCGAAGGCATTCCAGGCAGCGGGACGGAATATTTCATTCTCATCTACATTGTGCATGCATACCGGGATACGGAGAATAGAGGCCAATGTGATCAGATCCTGACCGATGTGTCCGTAGCTGATCGCTCCGTGGTTAGCTCCCCAGTTATTCATAACCGAGTATACATCTTGGAAGGCAGGTTTGTCACACAGCCTGGGTGTGAACCAGGTAGTAGGCCAGGTGCGGTCGGTACGTTCGTTGAGCAATTTGTGGATATCGGGATCGATATCTACTGTCCATCCTTCGGCGATCTGTAATACCGGTCCTAATCCTTTGATAAGGTTCAGGCGTGACATAGTAACGGGCATACCCCCTTTGGAGAGGAAATTGGATGAGTAACCACCTCCGCGGAAATAATCGGTGGCTGCCGGATACCAGGTGGTGGCTTCCAGGCACTTTTCAACCTCTTCTTCTGAAATTTCCCAGAAGGGTTTCATCACCGGCTGGCCATTTTTGCTTTGTTGTCCGGTACCATCCAGGGTAGTGGCTCCTGAGTTAATAAGGTGGATAATACCGTTAGCTGCCGGTCCGGTGAGTTCTTTGCCGGTTACACGTTTTACAGCATCGGGGCTCCAGTAGGTACGAACATCCGAGAATATCTGCGAGGTATTGGTCAGCAGGTGTCCGAAGAGCATGGCTACTCCGTTGCAGGCGTCATTTTCGGTAGCCAGTACGTATGCTTCCCGAATACCGTTCCAGTCAAAGGAACTGTTCAATAATGCTTCGGAGAAGTCGCCGTTGGGAAGGAAGTCGGTCCATTGGCGTTGTCCCTGGAAACCGGCAGCAATGGCATTGTGGCCGATGGCCTCTTCTTTGAATCCCATCTCTTTGAGTTTGGGATTACCGGTCATCAGGTCGCGCATAATGATAGTCATCTTTACCACGAATTCCCAGTCTTTATCTTTCTGCTCTCTGGGACGTTGTTTCTCTTCGGGATTGAAATCGTGGCCTTCGTTTACCTTACAATATTTTTCAGTCCAGGCCATTGCCTTTTCAAACTCTTCTTTATCGTAAATACCTTTTTCTATCCGACGCAGGATCTCTGTCAGGTCTACAGATTCGTTGCGCATTCCCAGATACTCCTGGAAGAAGTCCGGATTTACAATGGAGCCTGCTATACCCATAGAGGTTCCACCCATAGCCAGGTAGGATTTTCCACGCATAGTGGCTACAGCCTGTGCTGCACGGGCAAACCGTAACAGTTTCTCTGCTACATCTGCCGGGATGGTATTGTCGCTCAGATCCTGTACATCGCGCCCGTAGATACCGAATGCAGGCAGACCTTTCTGGGCGTGTCCGGCCAGTACGGCAGCCAGGTATACGGCACCGGGACGTTCGGTCCCGTTGAATCCCCATACTGCTTTGGGGTAATGAGGATTCATATCCATCGTTTCGGCTCCGTAACACCAGCAGGAGGTTACTGTAATGGTGACACCTACGCCTTCACGTTCGAACTTTTCGGCACAGGCAGCACTTTCGCCTACACGACCGATAGTACCGTCGGCAATTACACATTCTACCGGAGAACCATCTCCGTTCCTGAGATTGGTACTGATAAGTTCGGCTACTGCTTTAGCTAGATTCATGGTCTTTTCTTCCAGACTCTCTCTTACACCACCCTGGCGGCCGTCAATGGTGGGACGGATCCCGATTTTCGGATACTTGTTCATGGTTCTTTATTTTTAAAACGATTATTTTATTTATATGGAATTACGAATAATAGGACGCAGAGGCAGGGTGATCTGTACCGGCTGGCTGTTCAGTACGAAGTCTGCCGCCATTTTTCCCATCTCTGTCCAGTCAATACTCAGGGCAGTAATGCCCTGATCAATGATCTCATATAAAGGAGTATCATTATAAGCTATCAGTCCGAACTCCTTTCCACAGGTCAATCTTTTCTCACGGGTCTCTTTGATAATGGTTACTACATCCTGCTGCCGGAAAGCGATATAAACCTGTCCTTGTTGTACATTCAACTTTCTCTCTTCGCTGATAATGGATGCTGAGAGGTGATGTTCTTCGGAGAAACGTTCAAACCATTCAATGCTACTTTCCGGGTGACGACATCCTTCCGGACTATAAAGTAGAAATTCTTTATAGTTCGAGACCTTTTCCTGGATCTGTATCAAAGATTTGTAGAACTCTTCCTGAAAGTCCTGACATATATAGAAGTAATTTTCTTTATCAAATTCTCCCAGGTCGAGTAATAGTACTTTATTACGGTCGATTTTCCGGATAATAGGGTTCAATTCGTTGTATTTGATATTGGTAATAAGATAGCGGTTATACCTTCCTGCGGATTCCCGGATAATGGTATTGAAAAGTCGTTCGTTATACTGATGGAAAAGCAGGTCTACTTTATATCTTCCTTTCAGGTTTTGGGTAAAGCTGTTGTAAAGTACATCCTTAAAGGGGGAATACTCATCCAGTACCAGGAGTATATTTTTTAGTCTGCCGGTTACATAATATCCTTTGCCGGGAGTCGAATCGATCATATCCCGTTCTTTCAGGTCCATAAAAGCTTTAAATACCGTATCGCGTGATACAGCGTGCTGTTTACTAAGCATATTGATGGAGGGGAGCAGTTCACCGGTTCTAAGTTCACCTGCTTCGATCATTCCGGCAAGGGAGTCTGCCAGCTGTTTTACTTTGGTAGCCTGATGTCCGAAATTCAGTTTCATGGTAAATGGTAAGAGATTAACTGTACTGAACTGTTCTGATGCAAAGAAAGATAATTTATTTAAAATGAAACTTATATTACTTACTG
>JAJPZL010000205.1 GCA_021204375.1 Bacteroides sp. | reverse complement strand
GTTAAAATCTGAGAGATTTTTAGGTTCATCGTAAAAATAGAGAGGATTTTAATCCATAGAAGTTTCATGAACTCTTAAAGTCTGTCTGTAAGAGTAACCTTTTTTAATCCCCGAAGGGGAGCCATAAATAGCCCGGGGCTGAGCAGAGCGATTCCCCGGGTACGGGTAGACAGTATTACAAGAACATTGTAAATGTTCTACGTTACTTATTCCATAAAAACTCTTCGCTATAGGCTATACCGGATTCATTGAGCATATACAGGTATTCCTCTTTAAAGCTTTTCTTCTGGTGGTGTATCCCCTGATTATTAATAGAACGGACCACTCTTTGGTGGGCAGAAGCACTTACTTCAAAAGCACCGTAGCCACTCTGCCAGTTAAAGTTTTTATAATACGAGTCTACCGTTTTAAGATAATTAGTAGAAGAGCGCTTTACATCCCGGACAAGATCTGCCGGGGTTATATTTTTAGAGAGTACAAAAAGGATGTGAATAGGATCGGGCATTCCACCTATGCACACAGGAAAACACTCTTTTCCCCTGAGGATTCCTCCTATATATTTATAGAGTTTAGGTGTACGATCCGGGCGAAGGCAGACTTTTTTACTACCGATATGGAAAACAAGATGAACATACAAAAGAGATAAAGATTGTGTCATAGGATTAAGGTTTTATAATTTACAGGCCAAATATAAAAGATTTATACTATTCCACCAAAATGATGTAGAACCTTTTCAAGGTTCAATCTATATATACTTATACCTGGGGATTCACTTGGCTCAACCCCGGACTATTTATGAATCCCCTTTGGGGATTGAAAAAAATGATCATAAAGGAATATTTCTAAAAAGAGGCATTGGATCAAAAGAGATCACCGTAAAAGTAAGCTATAGGCTGAATCAGTTATCATATTTTCTTAGGTAAAGATAAAAACACTAATCTTATCACTCAACTTTTTACGGTGATCCAGAAATGATACTATAAAAAATGCCGGAAGTAGAACTCCCGGCAATGATCCGACCTATCTGCTGATCTATTTCTTCTTTTTCTCTTTTTTCATATCTACCTCGATTATACCTATAAAAGCGCCGGTACCGCCGACTTGATACACCAATACCTCTTCACCATCGAGGTTCTTAAGGTAATCGGGACCATCCATCATATAGGTATGCGAATGTCCTCCGATAATGATATCAATATTACGGGACTGCTGTGCCAGTTCCTGATCCTGGTTATAACCAATGTGGCTCAGACAAATAATCAAATCGCATTTATCCTTGGTTTTCAGCTGTTCCGCATAATGGTTTACTGTTTCAATGATGGGCTTGAAGACCATCCCTTCGTACTTATCTTTCTGAATAAGACCATCAGGACGGATACCGGCCCCGATAATGCCTACTTTGATACCTCCTTTTTTCAGAATAAGGTAAGGCTAGGTAACTCCTTCGAGGGGAGTACCTGTAAAATCGTAGTTGCAGCTGATGATGGGGAAATTAAGCATTTCGAGCACCATGCGGAGGCTATCTAAACCGTAGTCAAATTCATGGTTCCCTATAGTGACTGCGTCGTAGCCCAGTTTATTCATGCTTTCGGCTTCTACTCTTCCTTTAAAGATATTATAATAAGGGGTACCCTGTACAAAATCGCCTGCATCCAGTAACAGGACATTCGGATAGAGGTTGCGGATGCTGTCAATGACGGCTTTCCGGTTTATGATGCCGCCTTTCCAGGGATTGTATCTGTCATTTTCGGGCAGCGGTTCAATGCGGCTGTGAGTGTCGTTGGTGTGGAGGATAACCAGTTTTTTCTGAGCCGGCAGAGTTACCGGTATCAGTAAAAGGGTAAGCAGGATAATATAATATGGTTTTTCATACTTGTGCTTTTTGTGAAAATTTATTCGATGGTGATTCTGCCATCCAGAACGGAACGTATTTCCCGGCCGTTGCGGGTTTCGTTTTTAATGTATTTGATCATATAGTCGCGCAAAGTGATTCCGGGGAAGGTAGTCTCTTCTGATTGGGTCAGGGCAGACATACGACTGTTCCCTTCGGCCAGGTAATCGAGGGTAATGATCGTGTAGATACGGTTGTTATCTACCGGCTCACCGTTTACCAGCGCAGAAACGACTTTATTATCTTTAATGACGCATTTTACGGTAGAGGAGATCCCTGCACCTCCCATTTGAGCATACGCATCGAATACTTCGTGGAGATATTCTCCTTTTAATCTGACTACGGCCAGTTGGTTTTCGAAGGAATAAGTACTGAACAGGTGACCTACGGTCAGATCTCCTTTGGGCAGGGCAGCACGGTGTCCGCTTACATTCATCAGGCTCAGATCAGGAACCACTCCACCGGTATAACCGGGATCGAGCTTTACCATCACATCAGAAGTGAGGTTGGTAAGCAGGCTTTCCGGTTTGCTATAAGGCATAAATTCTACGGAGTGGCCGATCACTTCGTTCATCTGATCGTCTAATTGCTGTTTGTAACTGTTTATAAATGTTGCCGTTGCCTGGTCCGGGTTTTGTGTCGGGGTTACCGGAATATACTCTCCCCGGATGTCGGAGGCGACATAACTACGGGTCTGGCATTCGGTCAGTGCAAGGAGCAACAGGAAGATCGTCGTCTTCCTCGCTGTAAAATAAAACCTCTTTTTTTCTATCATAACGTTTTTCTGAATATTCTTGCTGATTTTTTGCAAAACACAAAAATAGAATATTTTTTTATTTCCGGTACTTACACACTCAGCTCTACTCCCTTAAAAGGGAAAAAAGGAAGATAAGAAAGGGTAGAAAGGGAGGGAACTTTTCATTCCTGTTTCCATCAGGGAAGAACTATAAAACAGCAAGAGACCGGTATTTACCAGCCTCTTTCTATCTGGTTACTTAGGTAAAAATTAAAATCCGAAATGCCAGCTTGCTACGGAGAAGTAGATGAGTACTCCTATAATATCCGACAGCGAGGTGATCAAAGGAGCACTGGCGGTAGCCGGGTCGAGTTTAAGCCGGGTAAAGATAAAGGGTAATACGAGTCTGATCATACTACCTGCCATGACGGTCAATACCATAGTGGCGCCTACTACAAAAATTACTTCGGGTGCCCGGAATGCTGCGATAAAGGATACTTCTACTGCCATGGTAAGTCCTAAAAGAAGAGATACCATGAACTCTTTACCCAACAGCCTTACCCAGTCTTTCATCTCTACATCTCCTACTGCCAGTTAGCGGATCATCAGGGTAGCCGACTGAGAACCGGCATTTCCACCGCTGTCAATAAGCAGAGGGAGAAAGAACACCAGGGAGACTACCGACTAAATCACTCCTTCAAAAGAAGCGATGGCTGCTCCGGAGAATACGTTCATAAATACCAGTGCGGAAAGCCATATAATACGTTGTTTGTAGAGATAACCAATGCGGGCTTTGAGTGGATTCACAATGGCTTCCTGAAAAGAACCGAATTTGTGGAAGTCTTCGGTGCTCTCTTCTTCAGCAACGTCCATCACGTCGTCAACGGTTACGATCCCTACCAGGGTACCTCCTGTATCGATAACAGGAAGGGCTACCCGGTCGTGGTCTTTGAAAAGCCGTACGGCTATCTCCTGGTCGTCGAAAGCATTCAGGGCTACAAAACGATTATCTGTAAGTTCGGAGATCAGCTGTTCCGGTGAGGCCAGCAGGATCTCTTTGATACGAAGGTCATTCAGCAGTTTCCAGTTCTCATCGACTACATAGATAACATTCAGGGTTTCGGAATCCCTTCCGAATTTCCGGATATGTTCCAGAGCTTCGGCTATGGTGAACCATGATTTTACCGCTACATACTCCGGAGTCATCAATCGTCCGATACTATCTTCCGGGTATCCCAGCAGGGTGGTGGCTATCTGACGCTCTTCTACGGAAAGTAGCTGCATCAGCCGTTGACTAACCTGTCCGGGTAACTCTTCCAGAAAAGCGGTACGGTCATCCGGGTCAAGGTCGTTCATCAGGGCGGTTATCTTATTTCCGGAGGTAGCCAATCCTTTTACTATTTCTATCTGTATATCGTGGGACAGAAGCTGAAAGGTCTCTTTGGCATATTCACGAGATAAGAGGCGGAATACTATAATTTCATCGTCTTTGGGAAGTTCTTCGATCAGTTCGGCTATCTGGAGGGGCTCCAGCCGGTTCAATTCTTCTTTGAGGGTTTTCCAGTTCTTTTCTTCGATCAGCTCCTGGATGTGCAGTCTGATTTCATTCATAATTTGATCTCCTTACATCTTTTATCTCTGTAAGGAAATCGTCGGAGTTCCTGTACAGAGAGATTAATAC
>JAJPZL010000473.1 GCA_021204375.1 Bacteroides sp. | reverse complement strand
GAAGGCTATCCTCTATTTTCTGTTAAAGATATGTTGGAACAGTTTATTGCTTTGCAACTACAAGTTGTTGCAGCTGAAGAGGCCGGAATCCATCGGAATCCGGTTATTATAGCTAATATGGAACAATACCGTAATTACCTTACAGATCTGAGCTTTCTCAGAAATGAGAAATTAGAGGAAGTCCAGGCAGAAAAAAGAACTATATATATATATATAGTAGAGTATCTTTTCTATCCTGTTACCCAGTATGTAGGAAATTTAGAGGAAAATCGTATAACCCAGGAACTGGATTCTCTTTATCAGCTCTGTATTACACATAAGGGAAAATTAGAAGAAGTACTTCCTTTTTCTGAAAAATATGAAATAATAAGTCACCCCATGTGGGAGAATGAAAGGATGGAAGAGATCGAACAGGTCGTTTCCGGATTAATAGAAGGAGAGTTATCCAAACCGTTTCGTACTGCTGCCGGTTGGTACATGATCCGGTTGCTTTATAAAGGAGAAGAACAGCCGTTTCCTACCGGGTTACCCCGTTATAACGATCTTTCGGTAACAGAGTTGGTAGAACAGATAAAGAAAGAGTATAATTATAAGGAGAATAAAGAGGTACTGGCAACATTGAGAGCCGGAAAAAAACGATCCGGAATAATCTTTACTCTTAATGATTATGCTGTCCACACGGAACAGTTCCTTGATTTTGCACAACATTATCCGGGAGGTTTCCGCAAACAGTATGAGGCTTTTGTCACTAAAATATTGATAAGGCATCGTTATGAACAGGTCATCAGTCAGGATGATAGCTGGAGTAAAAAATTTAATTTGTATTATAAAGAACTATTGGCTGCCTGTGCGGCTGCGGAATGGTCAATGGAACAACAGAGTGATCCTGAGAAAAACTTTGAAACCTATAAGGCGAAGAACCGTAGAAAGTATGCAGCTCCGGAACCAGCTTTTCAGGGTATTATAGTAGAATCCGTCTCAAAATCACTTTTCCGGCATATTAAAAAAATAACAAAGAAGAATCCTGTAGAGAATTGGGAAAAACTTATTGATGAGCAATTTAACCGGGACGAAGTTCAACTTGTCCGGATAAGTAGTGGAGAATTCGCAAAGGGAGAAAACAGGTATACAGATCATTTTATTTTTAAAACCTCGGCTCTGCCTCTTCCTCAGAAGAAGTATCCCCATATAAAGGTGTTTGGTAAGAAAATAATGAGGGAACCAATAGCGATCGAAAGATCCGAAGAAAAGATGTGGGAAGATTATCGGAAAGAATTAAATACGTTGCAGGAGGAGGTTCTTAGAAGCCGATATAAGGTTCAGCTATTTGAAGACGTTTTAAAAACAGTTAATTATAATTGATCTAACCAATTATTCACTATCTTCGTACACTGATTAATAACCCATTTTTTTATGAGAATAGCCGTTGCTTTCTTGTTAGTTTTTTTCTGTTGTTAGGATGTAGCCGGGAGCATGCTGATCATCGTGGAAAAACACTATTGGTGGAGGTTAACGGCAACTTTTTATATAGGGAAGATTTGCATACAGTTATGCCTGCAAATTTATCTCAGGAGGATAGTCTCCTTTTTACTGAGCATTTTATATATAACTGGATAGAGGAGGTTCTGCTTTTTGAAAAGGCAGAGAGCAATATTCCGGATGATGGGAGTGTGGATGAGTTGGTTGAAAATTACAGGAAAGCTCTGGTCATTCATACTTATCAACAGGGGATGACAGCACAAAAACTTTCTAAAGAAATTCGTGATGAGGAGTTACTGGATTATTATGAAAATAATAAGATGTTGTTTACGGTAGAAACTCCTCTGATCAAAGGACTCTTTATGAAAGTTCCTCTTACAGCTCCCGGGATTAGTAATGTAAGAAGCTGGTATCGGAAAAATAGTCCGGATGTTATTGATAAACTGGAGAAGTATAGTTTGCAGAATGCTATAAGTTATGACTATTTTTACGATAAATGGATTTCGGCTGAAGATGTTTTTGATAAAATACCGGTTTCTCCGGTAGATATGGATGAGTATCTTCAAAAGAATAGTTTTGTAGAGGCCCGGGATACGGCTTTCTACTATTTCCTGAATATAGGAGAGTTTCTTCCTGCAGGTGCACTGAACCGTATGAGTCGGCGACTCCACGGGTAAGAGAGATGGTCCTCAATCTTAAACAAACGGATTTTATCCGTCAGGTTAAGACAGAATTATATCAGGAAGCGGTGAAAAAAATCGAATAAAATATAAGTATTAAACACGGAAAATGAAAAAGGTATTCATCATTAAACCTGTTATTTTATTTTTTCTGTTTTTACTGGTAGTAAATACAGTGTATGGACAGGATAATATAGTAGATGAAGTGGTATGGGTCGTTGGCGATGAGGCGATCCTTAAATCAGATATTGAACAGGAACGCACCAGAATTCAGTATGAAGGAATCAGGATGGAGGGAAATCCCATCTGTATTATACCGGAGCAGTTAGCTGTTCAAAAGTTATATCTTCACCAGGCTGTTATTGACAGTATTGAAGTATCGGAGGCAGAGGTTCTGCAACGGGTAGAGATGACAACCAATGAATATCTGAACCAGATCGGATCCCGGGAAAAACTGGAAGAGTATTTTAATATGAGTATGACCCAGATCCGGGAGCATATGCGTGAGAATATTCACCAGGGAATTACCGTACAGAAGATGCAGCAAAAGCTTGCAGGAGATATTAAAGTTACTCCTGCGGAAGTGCGTCGTTATTTCAACTCTTTACCGGCTGATAGTATTCCTTTTATCCCTACTCAGGTGGAAGTCCAGATTATTACTATGGAGCCCCGTATTCCTTTAGCGGAAATAGAGGATGTAAAGAAGCGGTTACGTGAGTATACGGAACGTGTTGTTTCCGGTGAAAGTGAATTTTCCACGTTGGCCCGTCTCTATTCGGAAGATCCGGGGAGTTATCTCCGGGGAGGAGAACTGGGTTTTATGGGGCGTGCCGAATTAGTTCCGGAATATGCAAATGTTGCCTTTAATCTACAGGATCCGAACAAAGTGTCCAAGATCGTCGAATCTGAATTTGGATTTCATATTATTCAATTAATAGAAAAACGGGGAGACCGTATCAATACCCGCCATATTTTGTTGAAGCCAAAAGTTTCAGATGAAGATTTGATTGAAGCTACTAACAGATTGGATTCCATTACCAATGATATACGTAATCAGAAGTTTACCTTTGAAGAAGCGGCTTCCGTATTATCCCATGATAAAGATACCCGCAATAATAATGGACTACTTCCTAATCCTTATACAGGTACTTCTCGTTTTGAGCTTGCCGAACTTTCCCAGGAAATAGCCAAAGTAGTGGATAAAATGAATGTCGGAGAGATTTCGAATGCCTTTACCATGATCAATGACAAGGGAAAAGAGGTTTGTCTGATCGTTAAGTTGAAAACGAAGATTAACGGGCATAAGGCCACTATTACGGAAGACTATCAACGGCTGAAGGATATTCTGGTTTCCAAACGTGCGGAAGAAAAATTGCATAACTGGGTATTGGAAAAACAGAAGAATACCTATGTACGTATCAGTGATAACTGGAAAGATTGTGAGTTTCAGTATCCGGGATGGATCAAATAAGTTTATATGGGCAGAAAAGAAAAGAAAGATATATATACAGGCAGGCACAGATCTCTTTTAGTAGGTGTTTTGTGCCTGCTTGGCGTATGTATAATTGCTCAGAATGATCCGGTACGTCCTGTCAATGCTATACCGATGGAACCTGACAGTCAGCAGGTAAAAAAAACAAGGGTAGATCTCTTACATACAGATGTGGGATGGGCCGATCAGGAAATTTTTCCGGATGCACAGGTATTGATAGGTTCGGTCCAGTTTCTTCATGACAGTATGTATATGTATTGCGACAGTGCTATTGTTTACGAAAAAACGAACTCTTTTGAAGCCTGGGATAATGTTCGCATGGAGCAGGGAGATACCCTTTTTATCTACGGAGATTATCTTTATTATGATGGGGTAACCCGTTTGGCCCGTTTGCGTGAGAATGTCCGGATGGAGAATGGGAATACGACTCTTTTAACAGATAGTCTAAACTATGACCGGGTATATGATCTGGGTTATTATTTCATGGGAGGAACATTGATCGATGAAGAAAATGTATTGACTTCTGACTGGGGAGAATATAGCCCCAGTACAAAGGAGTCGGTTTTCAATCACGATGTAAAACTGGTAACAACTCAGTTTGAACTTACTTCCGATACTTTACATTACAATACGGATTCAAAGATTGCTGGTATTTTAGGGC
>JAJPZL010000122.1 GCA_021204375.1 Bacteroides sp. | reverse complement strand
GTACAGAGATATATAAGGCTTCCCTGAATAATAGTGTGGGTGTAGAATCTCTTCTGTTCACCACTTTTCCGGTTGCCAGTTTTGCTACCTCTTATTCCAGTGTACACCGGGTGACCGACTCAGCGGCAGGAGGTAGTGCGCTTGCTACCGGTGTAAAGACCAAGAACGGTGGACTGGGTGTAGATAGTACCATGGTTACACCGGTCAGTGGGGTTGCCGTATGGGCCAAAGAGGCTGGTCATAAAGTAGGAGTGGCTACCAGTGTCAGTATAGACCATGCTACGCCGGCTGCTTTTTATGCTCACCAGCGCGACCAGGGTATGATGTATGAAATAGTTTTAGACATTCCCAAAGCGGGATTTGACTTTTATGCAGGAAGTGGATTCCTCCGTCCCGATAAAGATCATAAAAAACAGGATGCTCCTTCTATCTATCCTATTCTGGAGAGTGCCGGTTATACGTTGGTAAAAGGCTATAATGAGTTTCAGGAGGTAAAGAACAGAGCAGATAAAATTATATTGATGCAGGAAGAAGGGCGTGACCCGAAATCTATTCCGTATGCTATTGACCGGAAGCCGGGTGATCTTACGCTGTCACAGATTACAGAGGCTGCTATTGAGGTACTGACCAAAGATAATGAGAATGGTTTCTTCCTGATGGTAGAAGGGGGTAAAATAGATTGGGCGTGTCATGCCGGTGATGCTGCTACTGTGTTCCACGAAGTGATGGATATGGATGATGCGATCCGGGTGGCTTATGAGTTTTATGAAAAGCATCCGGATGAAACACTGATCGTAGTGACTGCCGACCATGAGACGGGGCCCTAGCCTTAAGTACAGGGTCTATGCGCCTGGAGCCGGCAGTATTCAAAAACCAGAAGGTTTCTCAGGAAGGGCTTTCAGAGGCTTTGGGACAACTCCGCAGGGATAAGAAAGGAAATGTTTCCTGGGAGGACCTGCAGGAACTGTTGAAAGATAAAATGGGATTCTGGGATGAAGTACCGATCTCTGCACAGGCAGAACAGAAAATCCGGGAGGCGTATGATAAGTCCTTCCAGGTAGAGAGTGTGGAGATGGTAGAGAGTTTGTATGCACGGGATGAACCGGTTGCAGCAGTAAGTGTAGGGATCCTGAACCAGATGGCTCGTTTGGGATGGAGCAATAATACCCATACGGCAACCTATATTCCTGTTTTTGCCATTGGGGCCGGTTGTGAATTGTTTACTCATAAAATGGATAATACGGATCTTCCTAAGAAGATTAAGCAGGCAGCGTGGTATTAAGGAGGAGGATCCTGTTGATCCATCTGTTACATAACTAAAAAGTGCTTCATGTTACCGCTGGCTTTATAGCTCCATACGGAACCTGAGCGGCTATGAAGCCGCAAGGGAAAAAGTCATCGGCTGTGAAGCCGGCGACAACAAGGGAGTTGTGCAGCAACTACTGTGAAGCTGATGAGAAAAGAGTTCGGAAGCCTGCGACAACGACTAACAGGAGAACAGTAACTGATCAACTACATTGCCACCGACTTGAAACAACTGTGCCACCATATTGGCACAATTGTGCCATCGAAATGGAATTGTTGTGCCATCGAAATGGAAATTTTCTTGTTTTTATAGGGATAGTATGGAGAAAAGGTAAAAATAAAACTTCTCCGAAACTAATTTCCGAAGAGATTTTTAACCAAAAAGGAATGAACAATTTACGGTATAAAATTGTTTTATAAACAAACCGTAAAACGAAAACCATGAAATATATTTGCTCTGTTTGTGACTATAGTTACGATCCCGAAGTAGGAGATCCTGATTCCGGTATTGAAAGCGGAACAGACTTTAACAGTATCCCTTCCGACTGGTTGTGCCCGATCTGTGGGGTAACGATCGAGAACTTTGAACCGGAGGAAGAGGAGTATTGAGAACAGAATAATCAACTATATTGATAACCGGCACATACATTCCGTAATACTTTTAAAGAAGTGATTTAAAAAGCGTTTCAAACCTCCCGCAGGAGTGTATGAAACGCTTTTTTAAACTGAGTACAGGAAGTTTTTCAGGCCTTCTTTTCCTTGATATCGCTGCTGGCCTCTACTACATTTACCACATAGTCGCCCAGTTTTTCACATTCGGTAATAATATCCATATAATGAACCCCCATCTGGTAGTCATACTCGTGGTTGTTCACATCCAGGATGTTCTGGGTCTTTAACTGGTTGCGGTAGTTATTGATCTCGTTCTCCAGGTTGAATGATTTGCTTACATTCTGTAACTGGCGTATCTCTTTTTTCACCACTTCGGTCATCTGATAGAGGGCATCATCGGTCAGCTGCATCATGATCTGGATATGTTCCAGCTGTTTCTCGGTGAAGGCTACATTGTTCTGGCGCTTGCGGTTAATGGTGCGGGCCAGGTTGTAACAACTGTCACCAATACTTTCAATCTCTGTTACTTCCCGCAGCATGGCCCGTATCTGGAGCTTACTTTCCGAACTAAGACGTCCTTCCGATACTTTATTCAGATAATTAGCTATTTCGAGTTCCATATTATCGCTGATCGATTCATATTTTTCAATCCGGCTGAAAAGCTTGCTGAAAGCATCGTCCTTCTCAATGACCAGCAGGTCGCGCACCATACCAAACATACGGCGGGTACGTTCTGCATAAAAGTTGATCTCTTCGCGTGCCTGCAGGATAGAGAGTTCTGCGGTAGAAAGCATACCTCCGGTTATATAGCGTAAACGATACTCTTCGTCTTCTTCTTTGGGACGTATGATAGCGCATGCCGTTTTTTCTATCAGTTTAACTCCCCAGATCAGAAGGAGTACGTTGCATATATTGAAGAGTGAGTGGAAGGCAGATAATTTATATGAAATAGCAACCTCCGGATTGTTAGGACTCAGGAAGTGGTCTACTCCCCATGAAACTGCCTGGATGAAAGGGTAAAATATCAGTAGTACCCAGATGACCCCGAATATATTGAATATCAGGTGGGCCAGGGCAGCACGACGAGCCTGGGAGTTTCCGGTAAGGGCAGCCAGGTTGGCGGTAATAGTGGTTCCGATATTTTCTCCTAAAACCAATGCTGCTCCCAGTTCCAGATCAATCCACCCGTTAGCACACATGATCAGGGTAATGGCCATGGTAGCCGCGGAAGCCTGTACGATCATCGTAAGTATGGTACCAATAAGCAGGAATAACAGAATAGAGCCGAAGCCCATATCGATATAGTTCTGTACAAAAGCCAGCATGTCGGGATTCTGACCCAGATCCGGAGCATTTCCTTTCAGATAAGAGAGCCCCATAAAGAGGAAGGAGAAACCAAAAATAAATTCCCCCATAGATTTCCGTACGCTTCTGCCGGAGAACATCAGGGGGATACCAATGGCCAGCAGAGGAAGTGCCAGGGCAGCCATATCTACTTTAAAACCGAAGATCGAGATAATCCAGGCTGTGACGGTAGTACCGATATTGGCACCCATGATCACACTGATAGATTCCGTGAGGGTAAGTAAGCCGGCATTGACAAAGCTTACTACCATAACTGTAGTTGCCGAAGAGGATTGTATGAGTGCTGTGATCAGAACACCGGTCAGGACACCGGTTATGCGATTGGTTGTCATCGCGGTAAGGATCTTTCGCAGCCGATCTCCTGCCATCTTCTGTAGACCTTCACTCATAATCTTCATTCCATAGAGGAAAAGTCCCAGGGAGCCGATCAGCTTTAAAAAATCATAAAAAGAGTACTCCATCTATAATTAATTTGACGTTTTATTTTCTTCTCTGCAAATTTGTAACAAACCGTTCATTCTAAAAGTGTAACCGATATGACAAACATGTTACAGATTTGGTGCAAAAATAATAATATTTATAAAGAATTTCCTATCGGAAGCTCACTTTTGCATATTTATCAGGGTTTTAATCTGGATCTACCCTATCAGGTAGTAAGTGCAAAAGTAAATATTCGGTTAGAGGGACTCTATTTTAAGGTCTATAACAATAAAGATATGGAATTCCTGGATTTGCGGGATTCCTCCGGTATGCGTACGTATGTGCGGTCCCTCTGTTTTGTACTTTGCAAAGCGGTCGGTGAACTCTATCCGGAAAGTCATATCTACCTGGAGCATCCTATATCGAAAGGATACTTCTGTAACCTGCGTCTGGGACGTCCTGTTACGGAAGAGGATGTACAGCGTATTAAGCAAAGAATGCAGGAGATCATTGAGGCCGATCTTCCTTTTGAACGGATCGAGGCTCATACGACGGAGGTTGTAGAGTTATTCCGAGAACGGGGAATGATGGATAAGGTAAAGCTTCTGGAAACTTCGGGTATGCTT
>JAJPZL010000194.1 GCA_021204375.1 Bacteroides sp. | reverse complement strand
CTATAATACAATTACCCTATAAAATACAATTTTGATGAAATAATTGACCGTCAGGGCACCGACTCCATGAAGGTAGAGGGACTACGGCTCCGCTGGAACAATGAGAACCTGATACCCATGTGGATGGCCGATATGGATTTTAAAACCCCGCCCTGTGTACTGGAGGCAGCCCACAGGATATGCGACCAGGAGATACTGGGATATACCATTATACCGGATAGTTACTATATCTCTATCAGTCACTGGTTAAAGAAGAGATACAACTGGGAGGTAAACCCGGAAATGATCCAATTTACACCGAGAGTAGTATCCGGACTCTCCTTTATTGTACAGGCATTTACCCGCCCGGGGGATAAGGTGCTGGTTCAGCCTCCCGTATACCATCCCTTCTTTATCTATCCCCGGAAGAATGACCGGGAAATTGTATATAATCCGCTGATCTTGGAGAACGGAACGTATCGGATGGATATGGAACGCTTCCGTAACCAGATAAAAGATTGCAAACTCTTTTTCCTGTGCAACCCCCACAATCCCGGGGATAGGGTATGGGGCCGGGAAGAACTGAAGGAGATCGCAGCCATCTGTTACGAGAACAACGTGTTGGTGGTGGCAGATGAGATACACGCCGATCTTACCCTGCCCGGATATACGCACTATCCTTTTTTCACTATATCAGAGAAAGCTAAGATGAACTCCATCACCCTGATGGCTGACAGCAAAGCTTTCAATATGCCGGGACTTACCAGCTCGTATGCGATCTCCGAAAACCCGGAGATACTCAACCGCTTCTCAGCGGAAATGGAAAAAACAGAATCGGAGAACGGACATATTTTGCTTTTAAAACCGTAGAAGCTGCCTATACCTATGGAGAAGAGTGGCTGAAGCAATTACTGGTTTACATCCAGGAGAATGTGAATTACCTGGATAAGTTCCTGAAAGAGCAGACGCCGAAGATCAAAGCCATTATTCCGCAAGCCTCCTACCTGGTATTCCTGGATTGCCGGGAGATGGGACTCAGCCATGAACAACTTGTTAATTTTTTCGTTAATCAATGCGGACTGGCTCTTAACGAAGGAACCACTTTCGGCAAAGAGGGAGAAGGATTTATGCGGATGAATATCGGATGTCCCCGTCCTACGCTGGAAAAAGTACTCCAACAGCTGAAATTAGCTTATGACAAACAAATGAGTGATAAATAATTCCTATCTTTGCCGCTTACTTTACAGAACTTACATAATTATAACAATAAATGGAAACAGCATTAAACAAGTACATCACGGTTTCATACGATCTGTACGTAACGGAGGATGGAGAGAGAGATTTAGTTGAAAGCGCAACAGCGGAGCATCCGTTCCAGTTCATATCCGGATTAGGCACTACCCTGGACTCCTTTGAGAGAGAGGTCCGCACCTTGGAACCGGGAGATAAATTTGAATTTACGATCCCTTCGGCCGAAGCTTATGGAGATTATGACGAAGAACATGTACTTGACCTTCCTAAGAACGTATTTGAGGTCGATGACAAATTCGATACCGAACGTATCTATGCAGGAAATGTAGTACCCTTGATGGATGCGGAAGGTAACCGTATGAACGCCACCATTGCAGAGGTAAAAGAGGATACCGTAACAGTAGACCTGAACCACCCGCTGGCAGGAGACGACCTTACTTTTGTAGGACAGATGATCGAATCACGCCCCGCTACCAACGAAGAGATCCAGGAGATGATCACCATGATGTCAGGTGGAGGCGGTTGCGGTTGTGGCTGCGAAGACGGATGCAGTGACGAAGGCTGTAGCGAGGAAGGCTGTGGAGGACATTGCCATTAACAGATACCCTATATATATTCAAAAGAGGTTCCTGTCAGGGAACCTCTTTTTTATGTAAGATGCTTCCTTAATTTCCCGGCAGATCTCAAAGCGGTTCACCTTTCACGTACGATTCATACAGGTAATCCGGATTTTCATAATACAGGCTACTATTAAAGTCTTCAATTTTCCGGGATAACCAGGAGTTATAAACTTCAATCAGTGCATCAACAGGCTCTTTGCCTTGTTTGTTCCATACATCTACGATCAGGCGTTTATAAACCTTGCCAATATCCCAATGAGTAGGAATTGAATAGTTCGCTTTCTCAATATTATCAAACACTCCCTGCTTTATCCGGCAATCATGAATCAGTTCATCCGATATTTTGTCGATGTTCTCACTGTGGTAAACATCTGCCAGTTCATAAAGATGCCGGAGTTTTTTCCGACCTATTGCATTCACCACTACATTGCGATGATTCTTTGTTCTTCTTCCGATATACTCTATCAGGCTGCAAACAAAAAATAGGTCGTTATACTCCTTCTTTTCTCTTCCTGTCATTTTTCAATCTCCTCACACTTTATAAAAGATAAATACTTCAACGCTTCGGGAGTACAAAAGTTTATCTGATGGGTGGGACGTTTAAACTTAGCAAGTATCCAAAATTGTTCTCTTGTAAGAACACCACTCACATAATCAGAAATATAGTTATATACCTGATCATTTGCTATTGCACCAATCACAATATCATAATCATGGCTTACCTTATTACGACAGTTCACAATAAAATCCAGCCATTCCTCCATCATTTCTGTAAAATGAAGCACTTTCAGCCCTGTGCCTAAATCAAAGTTATAAATGCTAACCGTTGGAGTATCATAACGCCTTGCCCAACGTACCGCTTGTTCTTTCAATTCCGTACAATAAAACCCCGTTCCAAAATCTTTGGTATATTTTCCCTCTCTGATCTCAGGAAGTTCAATAGCGCAATATCCACCGTGATATATTTCCATATTCTATTTTACTTATTAATCCCGATTATGCTTCTATCTCTTATCAATACAAGACTCTCCATCATCCGGGATGTTCGTTTATTTCCATCCCAAAAAGGTTGCAAACGAACTAAGTAACAATGTAGTTGAGCTGCCTTCTCCTGTTGCTCTTTGTTGAATATAGGTATCATATATTTTTGTTCTTTATCTGCTTATCCTATTACTTGTTCGCTCCGATAATCTATTTGTTTAACACCATTCATCCGGCTCCTGCATTTACGGTGTGAATATACAAAATAAAATTTAGCCTATGAAAGTTCAATCCGGGAATACACGTAAAAGCAACAGCTACAACAAAGAGTTTTTATTCGGTTTATTCTTCACGCAATACCTCCGCCGGCTCCGTATTCATCGCCCGGCGGGCCGGAAGCTCTATTCCGGCAAAGACCATTCCCGCCAGTACCAACAACGTAACTCCCTGTACTACCAGGAAACGGGCGGGAGTGTGAGGAGTCAGTCCACTCTCCGTAAGGCCGGCTCCCTGTATATGAAGGGCAACGAACAGAGCAGGAATAAAAGTAATCAGCAACAAAAGAGTTTCTTCACCCAAAAGCAGGGAGCGGATCTGCTTCCGGCTGCTGCCCATGACTATCCGCAACCCGATCTCGTGCCTGCGGGAATGCGTATTGAGCCAGAAAGTCCCGGTCACCCCCAGGAAAATATTAATAACCAGAAAGAGGATAACAGAGAGATAGAGCCTGAATTCATTGATCACCTCCCTCAATAAGATCGTACGTGAACCCTGCAAGGACTCCACCTCCTCCGGATAAAGGTTGCCGATGCGAAGTCTCTCATCCATCTCCATCAGGAAATTATGGGTAAGATCCTGGTGATCCCTCTCCTTCCTGGCCCGGAAATAGATATCAGGAGTCTGCCTCATGACATACTCTTCCGTAAACCTAAAGGGCAGGAATACCACAGGACCATAGTTCTGAAACTCCATAAGCTTTTGATTTTCGGCGATCCCCCCCCTATCAGAAGACTGTCCGGACTTCCTATCTAAAATTTTCTGCCGTACGGGTTACTATTTCCGAAAAACTCTTTAGCCAGATCTTCCGTACAAATAACTCCTCCTGCGGCAAAAACATCCTGCGGAGAAATAGAATTGTACAAAGCAATGCGGAAGACATTAAAATAAGAAGGAGTAACCGTCTTGAAACCCGCCGAAAAGGAGATCGTATCATACGAGACTGCCCTTCCCGACCATCCCCGCCCATAAGTACGGTATCCCTCCGTATAACACGCATCCTCTACCACCGGATGCTCCCTGACCTGTTCATAAAAGAAAAGAAAATCATCCAGCAGATTCCCGCTATGAACCGGGTCCCGGTCATATTCATCGCTGTTTACAGGAACCACTCCTGCCTTTACCCGGTATACCTGCTCATAATCAAATCCCAGCGGATTCCTCAGGTCGACCAGGTGCATATAAAGGAATATGATTATCCGCATAATGTCCTATTATAAATTCTGGATTTGAA
>JAJPZL010000211.1 GCA_021204375.1 Bacteroides sp. | reverse complement strand
TGCCTTCACACTGGTCCAGGATTTAACAGGATCGCGCCAGAAAGGATCGTCCGCAGGATGTCCCAAAGGCAGGAAACCTAAAGAACAGAGGTAGAGGCAGGGAGTTGACAGATAACTGTCTCCCAGTTCCGACTGGTATCCACATACTCCAATGGTGATCTAACCCTCCGGATCAAAAGTTCCCGGCCTGTCAAACAGTCGTTTCAACATAGTTGTCATGGCACCGCGTACCTGTCCCGGCTCCAGAGATTCCGGAAGTTTATGGAACAAGGCAGAGGCGCCTAATACCTGGAAGGCCGCCGAACGGTAACTGACGGAGCGTCCTAATACCGGATAGCTGCCGTCGGGAGCGATCATACGTTCCTGGATCTCTGCATACCGGATAAAGCGTACCCACTCTTCCTCCAGGAACGACCGGAAAGAGGGTTCCTCTTTGACCGTTACCTTCAGAACTTGTAGCAATAGGGGATGGATCATATAACTATTATAGTAATCCAGATGAAATCCTGCACCATCTCCATAGATGCCATCTCCTTTGTACCACTCTTTGTGGGAGTTCAAGGCTTTCTCTACGGTGGGAAAGTGCCACTCTCCGGCAAACTCTTTCAATCCGCACTCTACCAGGGCAGAGAAGAGTAGCCAGTTGTTATTTCCCGGTTTCATGGTACGGGTGGATTTCCATTGTTCAATGAGTCTTTCCCGGGTAACGGTATCGAGGTTTCCCCATAGTTGGGTGGGTGCCTGCAATAGGCCTTGTATCAGGAAGGCACTGTTCACCAATAGCTGGCGGGTGGCGGTACTGTTGAAATAGTCGCTGGCCTCCGGATTTACTGAATTGGCTAACGCATCGCATGTGAGTTGGATGTATTTTTCGCGTAGCTTGCCTTCCTCCGTAGAATCGGGTCCCAGTTCCAGCCAGGGTGCTATGCCGGCAATGGTTCTGCCGACTGACTCCATGTGGGTAACAAACTCCCTGTTACTGGCTAAGGCAGAAGAGGAGCGTCCCACGGGAATACGCTGTTTCAGCCGGTCTTTGCTCAGATTGCTGAGTACCGGGTCTGCTATTTTTAGAAGGGTTTGTATTCAATAGTGCCTGTCGCCAGGGGGTATCTCCTGTAGGTGTGCAGAAGGCTGGTATTTTAACATCAGTGTTTACAACTCTTTTACCTTATCCGGGTACTTAGGATGAAGGTTATCCGATTCTCCGATATCTTGTTTGAGGTTAAACAGTTCGGGTTCGTCTCCTTCTTTAAATTTACTATTCCCTGTTTGGGGCAGATAGACCCAGTCGCCTTTGCGTATACCGTGTACTTCTCCTGCTTTTACATAGATATATTCGTCGCGCAGCCGCAGGGAAGGATCTTTTAGGAAAGAGGAGATATTGATGCCGTCAATTTCCTGCCTGAAGGAGTGCACCCCGGCGTAATGCATAATGGTAGGGAAGAGGTCGATACTGGCAATGATGGCATCACTGGTTACTCCTGCTGGAACGGTACCTTTCCAGCGAATGATACAGGGAATCCGGACGCCTCCTTCGTAATAGGAGAACTTACCTCCACGCAGTGGGTGGGCAAAGCCTCCTTCTTCGTTAAAGGATAACCAGGGGCCGTTATCTGAGGAGAAAATAATCATGGTATTTTCAGTGAGTCCTCTCTTTTCGAGATAGTGGAGCAGGCGACCTACATTCCAGTCGATCTCTTCTACTACATCTCCGTAAAGTTCACGTTTGCTTTTACCTTTGAATGGGCCGGAGGCAAACAGAGGTACATGGGACATGGATGGGGTAATGTAGAGGAAGAAGGGTTGCTCCTGGTTCTTCGCTACAAAATCAATGGCCCGGTCGAAATAACGGCGGGTAGTAGTAGATTGGTCACAAGGGTATTCTATGATCTTATCTCCTTCCAATAAAGGTGAAGCATTGTTCATACGCTGTTTAATAGCTGCTCTGGCAGAGGTTCTGACAAACTCCTAGTCTTCTTTCGCTTTTGCCAGGGTATATCCTTCCCGGAAGGTAACGTGCTCAGCAAACTGCTGGGAAGGGCTGATGTACATGTCATTGTTATAAGGAATACCATAGTAGTAATCAAATCCCCGGTCGGTGGGCAAAGATCCTTTGAGATCGCCTAAGTGCCACTTGCCAAAACAACCGGTTGCATATCCTTGCTCTTTCAATGCCTGGGCTAAGGTAATTTCCCGGGCGGGCATTCCTTCCGACTCCGGGAAAAATACTCCTTTTACGCCGTTTTTGGTGTTCAACCTTCCGGTGAGGAGTCCGGCACGCAAAGCACTGGAGGCAGAAGCGGATACATAAAAGTCTGTCAGCTTCATACCTTCTGCGGCCAGTTGATCTATATACGGGGTTTGTATCAGGGGTGAGCCATAACAGCCGACATCCTGATATCCCTGATCATCCGTGAAGATGATCACTACATTGGGTTTTTGCCGGGCCTGCAACAGTCCGGCAGAAACCAGTATGGGGAAAATAATGAGTTTATTGTTCATAGTTGTTATTCTGAAACAATGATACCTTCTGTAATTCCGCTATCGTTATAGGTATCGATCCGGTAGTAATATTTCACTCCTTTGGTAAGGATATGAACCAATAGGTCGGTTTTTTCATTGCCTTTTACCTGTACACATTGATTCAGGAAGTCGGGCTGATAACCGAAGCGAACCAGATAACCGTCGGCATCGAACACTTTATTCCAGGTGAGTGAGGCATATCTTTCATCGTCCCGGTCTCTTTCCGCAGACAACCCTTCTGCTTGCCCGGGATTTCGGGAATTACCGGAACCAAATACCCGCAGATCCAGTAGCGCGAATTTACCCTCCTTAGACGTATGCATATTCTCTACCCTGATGTAAGAAGCTTCTACGGGTTTGGTTAGTTCCACATACTCGTGAGGAACGGCTGTTCTGTTATCCGACTTATCGACAATCAGTTTCCAGGAATCACCATCATCAGATATATAGAACTTATAGGCATAATAATCTGTTTCCAGGAGGGCATCCTGGTTGATATCCTGTTCGGCGAAATTGATCTGAACGGAATTAATCCTTACTTTCTTCCCAAAGTCCATTACATAATATTCTCCTGCCTGGCCACTCTTTACCGACCACCATGTACGGACATCTTCATCGGCTGCTTTCTCCGGCTGAAAGCCGGGCAAAGTGGAAGAAGCCATGCACTTTTTATGATAGGATTGAAGCATCCATCCATAAGCAGGGATATCCTGCGGCTCAAACTTTTTCTGTGAAATCTGCATGGGATAATCGCCCAGTACCGTATGCGTTATCATTCGTCCGTGAGTATCGAACGAAACAGGGAAAAGTCCGATCTTTCTTTCAAACTCATCGTGATTACATACCCACATGGAGGTGGCCTGCCACCAGTTTCCGTACTTGTCTTCAAAAACAGAACTATGACCGGCTCCACCGATAAACTCTCCGGCCTTTAAAGATACCGGATTATAGGATTGTTTTACAAAGCCGCTGTCTGGCCTGTTGCTTTCCAGAACCACATCGCAGTACCAGATGCAGATGATGCCCGGAGTAGCGTATTGAAGATAGTATCTATCGTTATTCTTTATCACCCAGGCACCCTCGGGACAGGGTACTTTCTCAAACTTACCTTTCCAGGGGGAGGCATCGATCTCATCGTTGAGCTCTCTGCGGCCGAAATGGTAGCCGGAGTTACATTGGTCTATCCCGGTGACATATTCACGCAACACTCTTTCGGAGCCTTCTATCTCTTCGAATGTAACCGGGTCTACTTCAAAGAAGGTAGTCGATTGGGTTCCGCCCAGGCCGTAATAGAAATAAAAACGGCCGTTGTCAATAAAAAGGGTAGGATCGGCCATGCGCCTTACCTCACCACATTTCTCCCATTGCCCGTTTTCTGGATCGGCTGAGCGGATCACATCGACCTTCTTTTTGGAAAGGTTGCGGGTAAAATTGATGAAATAGACATAGTTGTCATCGGCAGCTACGGCAGGAGCTACATAATGATCTACATCCAGGGCAGAGGCGTGTACCTCGGGATTGAAATAGAGATTCTTCCAGGTGATCAGATCATCGAAAACACGGTAACCGCCGATATCCATGGTTGTAAAGAGGTAATATTTGTCTTTAAACAATACAATAACAGGGTCGGCAGCGGAGCGGGCTTTTTTCTCTCTCGTCTGGAAGCAGCCCCAGCCGTAATCGAGGTTCATCGGATTACAGAAGGTTAACTGCTGCGTTTCCATCCTGCTACCCGTACAGGAGAGCAGGATGAAAGAGGATAATAAAAGGGTTAATTTATTTTTCATATACACGATTCTTTATTTTTTTAATATGATTATCC
>JAJPZL010000234.1 GCA_021204375.1 Bacteroides sp. | reverse complement strand
CGGTTTATAGATTAAGAAACAGAGAATGAACAGAACTCCAAAGAAACGTATAATATTTAATGCAAAAGAGAGATTACCTGCCGGGTGGGCTCTCTTTTTTTAGATAATTTTGTAAGGTATCCAAAAACACACTAACATGAAATTTCGCTCTGTTCTCTTATCTGCTTTACTTCTGTCGGGAAGTTATATGTTTATCTCCGGCCAGCAGCCAGCCGATCCCGGTACCCGGTATGCTGCTGATCTTTTAAAAGAAAAACTAAACCGGGGCATCATCGCTATCCACGAAGGTGAAGGTACAGTGACCATCTCCTGGAGACTTCACAAAAAAGATCCTGCTGACATTGCTTTTGATCTTTACCGTACTCCTGATAATGGTGGAAAGATAAAAATAAATAAACAGCCTCTTACTCTTTCTACCTATATAAAAGAGAAAAATGTAGATACGACCATTGATCAGTTGTATACCCTTACACTGGCAGGAGAGGAAGAGACAATCGGCGAATATCACCTAACGACGAAACGGGCAGAAACACCTTATATCTCTATTCCGATTGAACCACTACCTTTTGATACACTCGCCCTGTACCAATCCAACGATATATCCATAGGAGATCTGGACGGAAACGGAGAGATGGAGATCGTACTCAAAAGAGTAGGTGCCTTTTATGCGTGCTCCCAACCCGGCCTCTCTCCCGGAGGAGTAATTATCGAAGCCTACAAACTGGACGGTCGCCGGATGTGGCAGGTCGACCTGGGTCCCAATATCCGGCAGGGCGCCCAATACCTGCAATTCCTGGTATACGACTTCGATGGGGACGGAAAAGCCGAAGTTGCTCTGAAAACCTCCGAAGGAACCCGGTTTGGAGATGGAAAGATAATCGGCGATACAGACGGAGACGGTATCACAGACTACATAATCCGTGATCCCACCCTGAGAACGTATGGTAAAATACTTAGCGGTCCCGAATTTTTCTCTGTTTTAGACGGAGAAACAGGAGCCGAACGGGTGCGCGGCCCTTACATTGAACGGGGACGTTCCGAAGACTGGGGTGATGATTACGGCAACCGTGTAGACCGCCAACTGGGTGCCATAGGTTATTTTGATGGAATGAATCCCTGCATCTTCTGGGGCAGAGGCTACAACGGACGTTCGGTAATGCATGCCTGGCGGTATACAGACGGAGAACTGGAACAGTTATGGAGTGTAGATACCAAGGATAAACCCTATCACGAATATGTAAACCAGGGAAATCACAACATCAGTATAGGTGATGTGGATGGTGACGGAAAAGATGAAGTGATGTATGGAGCGTGCGCCATTGATCACGACGGATCTCCTCTTTATACAACCCGGCTGGGACACGGAGATGCAATGCACCTCACTGATATTGATCCCTCCCGCCACGGCCTGGAGGTATGGCAGGGGCATGAATATGCCCCCGGAGGTTCCAGTCTGCGGGATGCAGCAACCGGCGAGATACTTTTCCGGATCCCTGCGGATGGAGATGTAGGAAGAGCCCTTACTGCCGATATAGATCCCCGTTACCCGGGCCTTGAAATATGGAGTACCCATACGGGAGGAGTATATTCCAGTAAAGGAGAACCAATATGGAAACAGACTCCCTCTATCAATATGGCAGTCTGGTGGGACGGAGACCTAAGCCGGGAACTGTTAGACGGTATCCGTATTGATAAATGGAATGGTTTCGGAGTTACCAACCTGTTCGACGGTAGTAATTCAGGCATTGCTTCCAACAACGGGACCAAAAAGAATCCCTGTCTGGTAGCCGATATCCTGGGCGACTGGCGCGAAGAGGTGATATGGAGAAGCGAAAAGAATGATGAAATACGCATCTACCTGACTCCATACCCTACTGCCTACCGCTTCCCCACTTTCCTCGAAGACCCTGTTTACCGTCTAAGTGTAGCCCACCAGAATGTAGGATATAACCAACCCACACAGGCCGGATCCTATTTTGGTACAGACTACGATCCGCAGATGAAAGAACGCTTCCAAAGAATGGACAGCAGCCGCTGGAAAGAGGTATTTACTGAAAAAGGAGCAGAAGAGTGGCAAAAGAATTGGTTCCTGGATGGAAAACTAGCAACTGTGAGAACAATCGGTGGCGGAGTCCGTTTCGAAACGGGTCCTATTCTTGCTTCCGATGCAGACCACTCCGTACTCTGGACCCGGCAGAGTTTTACCGGAGATATCAAAATAGAGTATGACTTTACCCGTACCGACTCCCTGAACCAGTTTGTAAATATTATCTATATCCAGGCCCAGGGAAGCGGTGAAGAAGGCTACGATCAGGACATCACCTTATGGAATGATAAGCGGGAGATCCCTGCCATGAAAAATTATTTCAACCATATGAATACCTTGCATATTAGTTATGCAGCTTATGAGAACGACCCGGTAACACGTAACCCGGACTATATCCGGGGACGCCGGTATATGCCTGATAACCAAAAAGGGTTAACCGATACTGAACTCTGGCCGGAATACCTCTCTCCGCTCTTATTTGAACCCGGAAAGAGTTATTATATAACGATCATTAAACAGCATACCGAAATTATAATGAAAGTAGAGAACGACGGTAAAGAACGCTACTTTTATTTCTCTGCTGAAGACTTTCCACCGGTAGAGAGCGGCCGGGTGGGATTACGACAAATGAGTGGACGCAGGTCCGAATATACCAACTTCAAAATATACACCCATTAATATCTCTTTTTTCAGCTTATAGTGCTATAATCCGGTTACATATCCTGCTACAGGGTATCAACCGTTTTTTTACTATTGCCGGGGGATAAGTATACTTCAGTACTGAACAATTGCTCTTTCTTTCTCGTTTTACCTCCAAATTATGGGTAAACGAATCATTTTAAAGCTATTTTATTTCTTTTCTATCTCCATGACCCTTTTTATCGTGGTGGTTACCATTGCTGCCGCATTGGCCCGTAATTTTGATCCTGAATCTTACAATTGGATGCCTTATTACGGTCTGCTACTTCCCTTTCTATTGGTTTTGAATATTATTCTGGTACTTTACTGGGGAGTAAGACGAAGAAAATAGGTATGGTTCCCCCTAATCGCACTCATAGCCAATTATGGCTCCATCCTCTCCTTTTACCAACCACAGCTTATCTTTAAAAACCAGAAAGAAGAGGGCAACTTTATTGTCGCAACTTATAATCTTTACCATACAGACGAAACTTACGGAACAGAAAAAGTACAGGAAATGGCCCACTATATGGAGAGTAAACAAATAGATATACTCTGTGTTCAGGCCTTCCGGGAAAGCCGGACAATGAGCGAAGAAGAGATAGAAACGATCTTTGCACACTGGCCCTATTACGCAGCTCCCCGTCCTGAAAATGACTCTGTTTTTCGCCCGGCTCTATTCAGCCTGTATCCCATCCTGGACGAAACCCTGGTTGTGTACCCGGAAAGTAACAGCTGCACCCTTATATGTGATATCGCCTTTAAAAAAGATACCATACGCATCTTTAACAATCATCTGCAAACCATATCTCTAAGCGGAGTACGGGAAGAAGTCTATAGTAACATTCCCGATGAAACTCAGGAAGATACAACCAGGGAGGTTTTCGATCTGTTGCCCGGAAACCTCAAAGAGAATTTTATAAAAAGAAGTAAACAGGCACGCATCCTGCGGAACATTATTTCAGTAAGCCCACATCCCGTTATTGTATGCGGCGACCTCAACGATACCCCCTCTTCCTATGTTTACCGGACTATTAAAGGGAGATTACGGGATGGTTTTGAGACCAAAGGAAGCGGATACGGATATACCTACCGGTATGCCAACAAATTATTACGGATCGATTATATCCTATACTCAGATGAACTGGAAGGAGTAAATTACCAGTCACCCTTGGAACTCAGTTACAGCAGGCACAATCCTGTCATTGTGGAATTCCGTTTTTAAGACCAGATTCCGGAATAAAAAATTGTCCGGAAAACTACAAGAGTATCCCGGACAACCACCTGAAACCTTTTACCTTCTATCTAATTCACTAACGAAAATCAAACATCAGTTTCATACGAATCCCTTCATCACCTTTTTTAATACGGATATTCCCCGGCTGACTTTTAGGCCCATGTTCAGAAACAGGTTTAAAACAGCGGATCGCCGGTATATCATACAAGAATGAAAGATCACCCTCCGGAAACTCCGGCATAGTAGCTTTACCATCCTGCCTGCCCTCAGGCTCCTGAGGAGTAAATACTCGGAAGAAGATTCCATCACTTTCAGAATAAACAGTGAAAGGTGAATTCTTACTCTCCAGAGTGGCCCAGTATAGATTAGCGTGATACCCTTTAAATTCCGGATAAACAAGCC
>JAJPZL010000013.1 GCA_021204375.1 Bacteroides sp. | reverse complement strand
GCATTCCGGCAACCCGCAGAAATGGGACTATACAGCGCATCTAACGAACACGATGCCTGTGGAGTAGGGATGTTGGTTAACATTCATGGCGGAAAATCCCATGAAATTGTAGAGGCAGCACTTAAAGTGCTGGAGAACATGCACCACAGAGGTGCAGAAGGTGCAGACAACAAGACCGGCGACGGTGCCGGTATTATGCTGCAGATACCACACGAGTTTACCTTATTACAAGGGATACCCGTTCCGGAAAAAGGTACCTACGGTACAGGGTTGATCTTCCTGCCAAAAAATGAAAAAGACCAATCCGAACTGCTGAGCATCCTCATTGAGGAGGTAGAAAAAGAGGGCCTCACTCTGATGCACCTGCGTAATGTACCTGTTAACTCTTCCATTCTGGGAAAAGATACTTTAGAGAGCGAACCGGAGATCAAACAGGCCTTCATTACCGGATTCAGCGATACACAGACCGCAGACCTGACTCTGTATAAGATCCGGAAAAGAGTAGAGAATAAAGTAGCAGCTTCGACCGTAGCTACCAGAAAAGACTTCTACATGGTCTCTCTCTCCACCAAAAATATTATTTACAAAGGGATGTTGTCCTCTCTGCAACTGAGAAACTACTTCCCCGATCTGACAAACAACTACTTCACCAGCGGACTTGCACTGGTACACTCCCGTTTCAGTACCAATACCTTCCCCACCTGGAGCCTGGCACAACCCTTCCGTTTGCTGGCACACAACGGTGAGATCAATACCGTACGCGGTAACCGTGCCTGGATGGAAGCCCGTGAAAGCGTCCTCTCCAACCCCGTACTGGGCAATGTAAAAGAGTTCAGCCCCATTGTACAACCCGGAATGAGTGACAGTGCCTCCTTAGACAACGTACTCGAATTTTTAGTGATGTCAGGCATGAGCCTGCCACACGCTATGGCCATGCTCGTACCGGAATCCTTCAACGAGAAGAACCCCATCAGTGAAGAGCTCAAAGCCTTCTACGAATACCACTCCATCCTGATGGAACCGTGGGACGGCCCCGCCGCCCTGCTATTCAGTGACGGACGTTTCGCCGGCGGTATGCTTGACCGGAACGGTCTGCGTCCTGCCCGTTACCTTATTACCAAAAGCGATATGATGGCAGTAGCTTCCGAAGTGGGGGTGATGGACTTCGAAGCCGACGACATCCGCGAAAAAGGACGCCTGCAACCCGGTAAGATCCTGATGGTCGATACCGAAAAAGGTGAAATATATTACGACGGTGAGCTAAAAGAACAGCTTGCCACTGCCAAACCCTACCGCAGCTGGTTAGCGACTAACCGTATTGAACTCGACGAACTTAAAACAGGACGTAAAGTAAGCCATAAAGTAGAAGATTACGACCGCAAATTACATATCTTCGGTTATAGCAAAGAAGATGTAGAAAAGATCATTATGCCAATGAGTACCGGAGGTGCAGAACCCATCTCTTCCATGGGTAACGATACACCACTAGCCGTTCTCTCCTCCAAACCGCAACTGCTCTACAACTATTTCCGCCAACAGTTCGCACAGGTGACCAATCCACCGATCGACCCGATCCGTGAAGAACTGGTTATGTCTCTCACCGAATACATCGGTGCCGTGGGCATGAACATCCTTATCCCCAATGACGGCCATTGTAAAATGGTGAGACTACCCCACCCCATCCTGACCAATGCACAGTTAGATATTCTCTGTAACATCCGTTACAAAGGATTTAATACCGTAAAACTCCCGATACTTTTCGAAGTATCCAAAGGAAAAGCAGGTATGCAGGAGGCCCTGAGCAGACTCTGTAAACAAGCAGAAGAATCGATAGCGAAAGGTATAAACTACATTGTACTATCCGACAGAGACGTAAACGAAACCCATGCCGCCATTCCCGCACTATTGGCCGTTTCCGCTATACATCATTATCTCATCTCAGTAGGAAAACGTGTACAGACAGCACTGATCGTAGAGAGCGGTGAAGTACGCGAAGTCATGCACGCAGCCCTGCTGCTCGGCTTCGGTGCCAGTGCCCTCAACCCCTACATGGTTTTTGCCGTACTTGACAAATTAGTCGGGGACAAAGATATACAGTTCGACTATACTACTGTCGAAAAGAACTACATCAAAGCCATCTGCAAAGGACTTTTCAAGATCATGAGCAAAATGGGCATCAGCACCATCCGCTCCTACCGCGGTGCCAAGATATTCGAAGCCGTAGGGTTAAGCGAAGAACTCAGCAAAGCCTACTTCGGGGGGATACCCTCCAGCATCGGTGGTATCCGCCTCGAAGAAGTTACCCGCGATGTGCTGGCCTTCCACCGAAAAGGGTTTACCACCCAGGATAGCATGCTCCCCAGTGAAGGTATCTACTCCTTCCGCAAAGAGGGAGAAAAACATGCCTGGAACCCCGAAACCATCAGCACTCTCCAGATCGCAACCCGCCTGGGAAGCTATAAAAAATTTAAGGAGTTCACCGCTGCGGTAGATAACAAAGAAAACCCCATCTTCCTGCGCGACTTCTTAGGATTTAAAAAGAACCCCATCTCTATCGATAAGGTAGAGCCGGTCGAAAGTATTATGCGCCGCTTTGTTACCGGAGCCATGAGCTACGGATCCATCAGCCGCGAAGCGCACGAAGCTATGGCCATCGCCATGAACACCATCCACGGACGCAGTAATACCGGCGAAGGAGGCGAAGACCCCGCCCGCTTTACACCCCGTGAAGATGGAAAGTCCCTGCGCTCCGCCATCAAACAGGTAGCTTCCGGACGCTTCGGGGTAACCACTGAATACTTAGTCAATGCAGACGAGATACAGATCAAGGTAGCCCAAGGAGCTAAACCGGGCGAAGGCGGACAGCTCCCCGGACACAAGGTAGATGAAATCATAGCCAAAACCCGCCACTCCATACCGGGTATCTCCCTGATCTCACCTCCCCCACACCACGATATCTATTCCATCGAAGACCTGGCGCAGCTTATCTTCGATTTGAAAAATGTCAATCCCAAAGCGAAGATCAGTGTGAAACTGGTAGCCGAAACAGGCGTGGGAACCATCGCCGCCGGTGTAGCCAAAGCGAAAGCCGACCTGATCGTTATTTCAGGCGCCGAAGGAGGTACGGGAGCCTCTCCTTCCTCCTCCATCCGTTACGCAGGTATCTCTCCAGAACTGGGCCTGAGTGAAACACAACAGACACTCGTTATCAACAACCTGCGCGGACAGGTGACCCTCCAGGTAGATGGACAGATCAAAACAGGCCGCGACATCATCCTGATGGCCATGCTGGGAGCCGAAGAGTTCGGTTTTGCCACCTCTGCCCTCATTGTACTGGGATGTGTGATGATGCGTAAATGCCACCTGAACACCTGCCCCGTAGGCGTAGCCACCCAGAACCCAGAACTGCGGAAACGTTACCACGGAGATAGCGATTACTTAGTTAACTTCTTCCGCTTCATGGCCCAGGAAGTACGTGAACACCTTGCTGAAATAGGAGTTGAAAAATTAGACGACATCGTAGGACGTACCGACCTTATAGAGTGCAAACCCAGCGACGGCGAGCCCAAGCACGACCTATTAGACTTCTCTAAGTTACTGGTAATGCCCTCGCTGGAGAATCAGGCAGCCATCCGCAAGGTGACCGACCAGGAGCATGCCATCAAAGATGTGAAAGACGTAGAGATGATCCATCATGCCCAGGCAGCCGTCAACGATAAAAAAGAGACTGTTCTCGAATATACCATCGGCAATACCGACCGCTCCGTAGGAGCCATGCTCTCCGGAGCCATCGCTTCCAAATACGGTGAAGCCGGATTACCCGATGGAACCCTGAATATTAAATTCAAAGGATCAGCCGGACAAAGCTTCGGAGCCTTCCTCACACCAGGGGTACACTTCAAGCTCGAAGGAGAGGCCAACGACTACCTCGGCAAAGGACTCAGCGGCGGACGTATCAGCCTGATGCCCCCCATCCGCAGTAACTTCGAGGCCGAGAACAATACCATTGCCGGCAACACTCTGCTTTACGGAGCCACCAGCGGCGAAGTATTTATCAACGGCCGGGTAGGCGAACGGTTTGCCGTACGTAATTCAGGAGCCGTTACTGTCGTAGAAGGAACAGGCGACCATTGTTGCGAATATATGACCGGCGGACGTGTCGTCGTACTGGGAACCACCGGGCGTAACTTTGCAGCCGGTATGAGCGGCGGGGTAGCCTATGTATGGAACAAAGAGAATAATTTCGACTTCTTCTGTAACATGGAGATGGTAGAACTCTCCATGCTCGAGGAGGCCTCTTACCGCAAAGAACTGCATGAGCTCATCAAAAAGCACTACCACTACACCGGTAGTAAGCTGGCAAAGACCATGCTTGATGACTGGAGC
>JAJPZL010000348.1 GCA_021204375.1 Bacteroides sp. | reverse complement strand
TTAAAGCTTTCAGTGTGGTAGTAGCGGGTCCGATAGAAAGGAGAGTGATCACTTCCTCTTCCCCGGTTAACAGGTCAGTCACCTTACAATCTTCCCGGGCCGGCATCTGCAGATAGTCAAAAGCGTGCTCCGGAATATTAACCGATACCTGTACCGGCTGATCATCAAAATTATCCAGAATAAGGAGCGCCTCTTTTTCACACTTGCGCAGGAAAATATATTGTTTATGCTCATTGATGTTCCCTGTTCCTATATTTGTATACATTAAATCAAAGAAAAGTCCATCCGTAATAGCTTTCTCCTTGTTACAAAGCGTAAGCAGGCGGGTATAAAAAGTCTGGAGTTGTTTCTGTTCTTCTGATAGCAGACGACCATCAAACATATCTTGATTTCTCCAGTTCCGGATACTCTCCAGTCCCCAGTAATCAAAGATAGTGGTACGACCATCCCTGCCACTGAAGCCCTCCTCGTCCATACCTCTTTCTCCCAGCTCCTGTCCGAAGTAGATTATCACCGGATTGGTATTCATGCAGGCGGTTACGATCATTCCCGGTATCCCCTTACGGGCATCTCCGGCAAAAAAATCAGAAGCAATACGTTGTTCATCGTGATTCTCCAGGAAATTAAGCATCTTCTTTTCAATACCTCCCAGTTGTTGCCAGCACCGGGTAATAGCCGCCGCTGATTCATGACCACACATGACTGCACGGACCGTATCATACAGTCCTACCTTATCATACAAATAATCGAACTTACCCCGGAAGATATAATGATGATATTCATAGGGATTATACACTTCAGCAATAAAGATAATTTTCGGGAAAGCCGACCGGATCTGTGGGATCACCCATTCCCAGAACTCTACAGGAACCATCTCAACCATATCACACCGGAATCCGTCTACTCCTTTACCAGCCCAGAAGAGCAGAATATCTTTCATCTTGTTCCAGGTATCCGGTACGGGATTAAAATGACAGCTGCCACCACCCGGATAGTCTACCCCGTAATTCAGCTTGACTGTTTCATACCAGTCGTTGATATGGGGAAAGGCATCAAACCTGTTGTTTCCGGTTGCTTTGGCCGGGAACTCCCGGTAAGGCATACTCCATCCTTTATAAAGATCCAGTTCACCCTGAAAAGGAGTATCCGGAATATAATAGAAGTTATTGTCTCGGGAGAAAGCACATCCGGTATCATCATCTTTACCCAGATCGATCACTCCCTCAGGTGCAAAATCCGAACCATACTGACGGGCCACATGATTAGGGACAAAATCGGTAATCATCTTAAGTTTTGCCTGGTGGGTTCTTTTTACCAGTGCTTCGAACTCCTTCATCCGTTCCGGTACCTGAGTCGCCAGATCAGGATCTATATCATAGTAATCCTTTATTGCATAGGGAGAACCCGCTTTCCCCTTTACTACAGCCGGATGGTCCGGAGCAATCCCGAAGCTACTGTAATCCGTTTGTGTAGCATGTTCAATAACACCAGTATACCAGATATGAGTAGCACCCATATTCCTGATCTCTTTCAGGGCCCGGGGAGTAAAGTCTGCCAGTTTTCCACAACCATTCTCCTGGATAGAACCACCTCTTTTCCGGGTCATATTTTCATTACCAAAGAGTCGCGTGAACACCTGGTAAATAATGATCTTTTCGCTCTTTTTCATGGTATTATAATTTGATCACTGCCTTTTCCCGGTTACTCCGGTAAGCAGCTTCTATAATTCTGATAATATGAATATTCTCCTTACCACTTGTCTTTAAAGGTTCCGAACCCACAATAGTATTGTATACAGTTTCATAAAAACCTTTATAATTTCCGGGGACAGAAGGGTAGGGAATCCGTTGATCTTTTCCATCTTTTTCCGTATGAAGGATTCCTCACTGTTCAGGCAGGTCATTTCCCCAATCGGGTGTGACAGGACGTTCTCCGGTAAGAAGAGCTGCCTCCTGATTATCCACTCCATATTTCACAAAAGATCCCTCCGTACCATGCAGTACAAAGCGTGGTTCCGGTTCGCACATCAGGTAACTCGCTTTCAGGGTAATGTTGAGTTCAGGAGAGCGGGCTGGTTTGAACAGATGCATACAGAAATAATCATCCACCTTACCGCCGGTACGTACAGTAGCTATATTGGCAAATACCGATTCCGGTAATCCGAAAAGTTCTACTGCCTGGTCAATCAGGTGCGAACCCAGGTTATAAGTCAATCCTCCTCCCGATTCTCCCGTCTCTTTCCATGCATCCGGCTTTATAAAGTTACGGTACCGGGCGAAAGTAGATTCAAATTCTACCAATCTTCCTAGTAAACCTTTATCCAGGATATCTTTGACGGTCAGGAGATCCGCATTCCAGCGGCGATTCTGAAATACACTCAGGATCAGTCCCTTTTGTTCAGCCAGTGCCACCAACTCTTTTGCCTCTTCAACAGTAGTAGTAAAAGGTTTCTCTACTACTACATGCTTTCCGGACAGGAGAGCCTCTTTAGCATACCGGTAATGGGTAGCATCCGGTGTGTTTACCACCACCAATCCGATCTCCGGGTCATTTAGTAACTCCTCAAAGCTCCTTACAATCGTCGCATCCGGATACTCTTTCCGGGATAACTCTTTGGTACGCTCTACTATTTTGTCAATTCAAATCCGGGATGTATACTCAGGAAAGGTGCATGGAACACACTTCCCGACATACCGAATGCAGCTAATCCTACCTTTATTTTTTCCATAATCCTCCTCTTTCTTTAAGGGTTCGACGTATAATCTCCTTTCCGGTCTTATATCCCTGCTCAAAGATCTCTTCCGCCTTTTCCAACTCCCGGTTGTTGTATCTCTTCAGGTTGTAAGGCTCAATAAGTAGATCGCAGTTCTCTCTCTCCGGAAATGTATTGGCACGGAACATAAAATGGTAAGCCCGCAACGCTATGCTGATAAGATTCTCTTTATAATCCTTCGCAATAATAGGACTCACATTGATAGCTATCACCCGTTCGCATTCATGACGGATCGTAGAGACAGGAAGGTTCATAAACACCCCTCCGTCCACATAATTCGTTCCATCAATCTTTACCGGACAAAACATAACCGGTATACAGCAGGAAGCAGCCACCCTTTCTGCTACATCACCGTCCCGGAACTGCACACATTTTCCATGATCCAGATCCGTAGCAGTAATAATAAGCGGTGTCTTAAGATTCTCCAGCCGTTTGGCTTTTACATTACTCCGTATAAATTCAATAAAATCCTTCATCTTAAAAAAGCCCGCTTTAGGCAGGGTAAACGAAGTAAAATCCATGAACTTTTGTCCGGAGAAAAACTCCATGGCCCGGTACGGCTCACAGCCATCCGCATAAAAAACACCGGCCAGTGCGCCGGCACTTACCCCGGAAATAACCTCCGGCTTAATATCGTTCTCCAGCAAAGCCTGCATGACTCCCAGATGGGCAAAACCTTTGATAAACCCTCCGCTTAAAGCATAACCAATCCCGTAGGGCTTTCTCTTATGATTCTTTTCTGTTAAATTCATTATAATTGTATAGCAGGCGTGACTATTTTCTGAAGTGCAATATTACTAAAAAAAGAGATAGTACCAAACATAATGTATTTGCTTTTTTACAGGAACAGACCGAATTAATTCCCGGTATTACCTCTTGCTTCTTAAACAAAAACGATTTCCGGTTTGTTATAAGAAGAAGAAATCTCTCGCTCTGCAAAAATAGTTACTAACCATAAAAATAAGATTATGCGCTCATTGATTGGAAGAAAAGCTCCCTATGTGGATGCGACCGCCGTTGTGAATGGCGGGCAAATTATGACCAATTTTACTCTGGATCAGTACAGAGGAAAAAATATGTACTTCTGTTCTTCTATCCTATGGATTTTACTTTTGTATGTCCGACGGAACTTCATGCTTTCCAGGCACGCCTGGAAGAGTTTGAAAAAAGAGATGTACAGCTGATCGGTTGTTCGGTGGATTCTGAATACTCCCATTACGCCTGGCTACAAATGCTCAAGAATCAGGGTGGCATCCAGGGTGTTACTTATCCTATTATCGCCGACTTCTCCAAATCCATAGCCGACAGCTTCGGTGTACTGGCCGGAAGTTACGGAGCTGACGATCAGGGTAACTGGATCTGCGACGGGGCCCCCGTTGCCTATCGTGGACTCTTCCTCATTGACAAAGAAGGAATTATACGTCACTGTGTCATAAATGACCTGCCTCTGGGACGTAGTGTAGACGAAGCTCTCCGTGTAGTAGATGCCTGGCAACATTACGAAGAGAACGGAGAAGTCTGCCCGGCCGACTGGAAAAAAGGAGATGAGGCTTTAAAAGCAACCGACGAAGGAGTTTCAGAATATCTCAGTAACCACTGATAGATCCCATTTAACTATAGAA
>JAJPZL010000088.1 GCA_021204375.1 Bacteroides sp. | reverse complement strand
TCCGACTTCAAATCCAGAATTTATAATAGGACATTATGCGGATAATCATTTTTATAAAGAACTGCTCCGGTATTATCCCGAAAATACCCGTTATCTCTCCGGAATGGCTGAGATTGAAATGCTGAGGAATAATGACGGGAAAGCACTGGTTTTGTATCAGAAGATACTGGACCTTGATCCGCAGCATCTGCAAGCGCATATATTTGTAACCAATTACTATTTTTATGCTACTGAGAAAAGGAGGAATATGATTGAACAGGAGTTTAATAAAATAGCTTCTCCTTCCCGTATCCAGATCGCTAATTACAGGAATGAAATGGCTCAGGTAGTAAAGGAAAAGTATGAGGAGGCAAAACCATTGCTGGAAAAAGTTCTTTTTCTTTTTCCCTCTTCGGAAGTGAAAAAGAATCTGGAGAAGATTTCCCGGCTGGAAAAGGAGTTTATTCCGGTTAAATGATGAACCGCACCTCTTTAAAATGATAGACTCTTGTTTTTCCTGCCAGGTCGGTTAATTTTAATTGACCTGTCGGTTCTACTCCGGAAAGAGAGGCCTGGAAAATCCCACTTTCATCTTCAAAGAGATGGACTCCGGTTTTACGATACATGGCATTCTGGTAAGAGATTACAATTTCGTTTCTTTTTCCTTCCCGAAGTTTTCTGTAATAATATTCTACCCGGTGTAAGATGGCTTGTAAAATAGTGGGTCTGTCATACTCTTTACCGGTGACCATTCGTAAAGAGGCCGGATTGGGAGCATTACCCGTAA
Source organism: Bacteroides sp. (assembly GCA_021204375.1). GTDB lineage: Bacteria > Bacteroidota > Bacteroidia > Bacteroidales > Bacteroidaceae > Bacteroides. Next base: position 3,637 of record JAJPZL010000088.1, on the reverse strand, counting down.
AGTTATCTTGGTTGATATTGATACCGACTCCGTGTATACTCTCTGTGATAGTAGAACCTGAAAGTTCGTTCTCAATTAATATTCCACATATTTTTTTATCTTTCCAGTAGATGTCATTGGGCCATTTAATGGTAACAGAACCAATGAATGCATCCAACTCCTCCTGTATAGAAAGAGCAGTGAGCTGAGAAAGAATAAACTGTTCCCGGGCGGGAAGGAATACCGGCCGTAAGAGAAAGCTGAAGAGTAAATTTTCCCCAGCAGCAGACTCCCAGCTGTTATCCCGCTGCCCTTTACCGGAAGTCTGAAATTCTGTGGTAACTACGGTAAATTCCGGTAAGTCGGATTCCCAGGAGAGTTTTTTCAGGTAATTATTGGTTGAGTCAATCTCATTGATGGCTATCAGTTCCATAAGCTTCCCGGGTTTTACGTGTGAATTTTTTAATCACCTCTTCATACGAATGATCAATCAGTTGTTTCAATAGATTATCCTCTACGTCGCGGTCCATAAAAACCTGATTCCAATATTTCTTATTGAAATGGTAAGCCGGTCCAATTCCCTCGTACTGTTCACGCAATTCCACCGCATAGCCTGGGTCGCATTTCAGGCATATTTTATTCGCACTCTCCAGATCAATCAAAGCAAACATCTTATCCATAACCTTGATCACCAGGGAATATTCATCAAAGGAGAGACTTTCGGATGTTTTACGCTTCCCAAGGCAATATTCTCTTGCAGTTTCAATGTTCATACTCTTCTCTTTTTTACCAGACGGGAGGAACAAAGGCATCGGGAATATGTTCTATCCGAAAGCCCTCTTTCTCTCCCGTCATGGATATAATATCAAACCGTACCGGTAAGTCTAGTTTGAAAAACTTAATGTAACTATCGGTTGCGATCACAATACGACGGATCTTACTCTTATTCACTGCTTCATAAGGAAACCCGAACTCTGTACTCTTCCGAGTCTTAACCTCTACAACCACCAATATACCATCTTTTAAAGCCACTATATCCAGCTCCAGATGATCTTTACGCCAGTTTGTATGTAAAATCTGATAATCTTTCTTCCGGAGAAATTCAGCAGCTGCCAATTCCCCGTTCTTCCCTAATATATTATGCTTTCCCATAGTGATTTTGTGCAAATTTATACAATTATTCTTTGTTTTCTGGTAAGTAAAAGTAAATTTGCAGTAAAATATGGGATACGGAACAAAAAAAAAGAGACTATTCTGCCGCTGGTAAACCCAAAAGGGAACAACGATTAACATGTACCCTGAGCGAAGAGGAAGAGCAGATCGTTGATCGTTATCTGGAAAAACATAAGATAACGAACAAGTCCCGCTGGCTTCGTGAAACAGTGCTGAGATTTGTCTATAAAAAGATGGATGAAGAGTATCCTACCCTTTTTAAAGAACACGATATGAGGAGATAATATGTTGGATGATACTTATTTTATGAAGCAGGCTCTGGCAGAAGCCGTAAAGGCTTATGAGAAAGGAGAAGTACCGGTCGGTGCAGTAATAGTATGTAACGAACGTATTATTGCCAGAGGATTTAATCTGACGGAAACCCTCAACGATGTTACTGCTCATGCTGAGATGCAGGCTATTACAGCCGCTGCCCATGTGCTGGGAGGAAAGTATCTCACCAATTGTACACTTTATGTAACAGTAGAACCCTGTGTAATGTGTGCCGGCGCTATTGCCTGGACACAGACCGGTAAACTTGTTTTTGGAGCGGAAGATAAAAAAAGAGGATATCAGGGGTATGCCCCGGATGCTTTACATCCTAAAACTATAGTTTTAAAAGGAGTACTTGCCGAAGAGTGCTCGGCGATCATGAAAAAATTCTTTCAGCAGAAGCGAAGTTAAGGGATCTCAATCATCCACCTCTTCAAAATCCACATATTCCCCTTCATCTTCATCAAAAATCTTATTTCTTCTAGAAGAAGTCGCGGACTCTGTATTTCTATGATTTTCCTGGTTAGAGTCTGTCCGTTGCTGTGAATAACGGGAAGTCGTTTTTCTGCCCAGACCCAACAGTCGCAGGAAAAACTCGATCACACTACCTATCAGGGAGAGCCCGATAAATAGCAGAAGCACAAATATAATCAGGATAAAAGCTATAATATGCATGGCGTGTTATTTTAATTTATAGTTATTCCGCAATAACTATACCAGAAGGGTTACTTTTTCCGTGCTGTAAGAAAAGATAGTAAAATATACCATAAGATAACCGCTGCTATACCCTCTATTTTCAGCCATATAAGTAAAAATATGCTTACTACCAGAAAGATATAAACCACTTTATTATCTTTCCACGAAAGATTCCTGAACTTCATGGAGAACATAGGGATCTCTGCATTCATTAACCAGGAAAAAAAGAATATCAGCCCTATAAGAACTACCGTATAGATGGATGAGATATCCTGGCGTGCTGCTAATCCCACTATCAGCGAACTCCAGAAAAGAGCATTGGCAGGCGTTGGTAAACCAATGAAAGAGGAAGTCTGACGCTCATCTACATTAAATTTTGCCAGACGTAAGGCGGAAAATACCGCTAAGAGAAAAGCAAAATAGGGAATATACTTCTCAGCTCCTGCCGGAGGACCAGGCATTGCCGCTCCGCACAGATAAGTATATACCATTAAAGCCGGTGCCAATCCGAAGGTAATATCATCCGCCAGAGAGTCCAGTTCTTTTCCTATACTGGAATAAGCTTTCAGTGCACGGGCTACCAGCCCATCCAGAAAATCAAACACAGCACCTATAACAATGAACAGGAAGGCCAGTTTATAATGGGCTTCAAAAGCCATTATACACGCTATACAACCTGAAAAAAGATTCATGCAGGTAATGGTATTGGGAATGTGTCTGGTAAGAGAACCGGCCATCTTTGCTTTTTTATTTTAGTTTGGCAATAACCGTCTGGTTACCTGTTGTTAACTGCCCCATTTTTACACAAACTTCGGTTCCGGGAGGAAGATATACATCTACCCGGGACCCGAACTTAATAAATCCCATATGTTCGTCAATAAAACACTCTTCTCCTTCTGTCGCATACGTCACGATCCGTCTTGCCATAGCGCCGGCTATCTGACGAGCTATAACCTCTACTCCTTCAGGAGTTTCAATAACGATCATGGAACGTTCGTTGTCCGTACTTGCTTTAGGCAACCAGGCTTTCATGAATTTTCCATTCTGGTGTCCAACTTTTTTTACCGTCCCATCTACCGGATACCAATTAGCATGTACATTGAGGACACTCATAAAAATTGAGATCATCAACCTTCTGTCCATAAAATATTCATTCTCATCTACCTCTTCGATCACAACAATTTTTCCATCTGCCGGAGCCACTACTACTTTTTCCGTATCCTGGTTAAAATAGCGGATCGGGCACCTGAAAAAGTTTACCATTAAAGAGCATATGACAATACTTGCTATTGTGAACAGGTAAAAAGGTATCTTGGTTTCCAGCCCGCAGTAAAGAAGACTGTTTATAAGAATAAAAAAGAGCAGGCTGCTTATCAGGATTTGTGTGCCTTCATGGTGGATTCTGATCTTTTTTAATTTTCTGATACGACCCATATATTTTGTTTAAAACGATTAATATGCAAAAATAGACTTAATT
>JAJPZL010000250.1 GCA_021204375.1 Bacteroides sp. | reverse complement strand
TTATCAGGTTCTGCCGGGTTCTTGGTTCCTACCCCGGGGGTCGCATATACGGTTATTCTACCTGTAAAGAGCTAAAACTTTCAATCTCATCCTTTTTTATATTACCAGGGTCTTGTTTATTTCGGATGTTATCTTCTCCTGATGGGGGCACCGGGAAAATGGCTTCCGGTAAGTAGCCTGTAAAGAGGGAACAGGAGAGCATTATTTCCCTCTGTTTCTATGGATAAAGTTTACATAAGGACGCTTTTTTAATTCTTATTGACTAAAAAAGCTTATAAATGAGGGACTCCTCAACCTTATTTCTTACTTTTGTTACGTTTTTACAATCAATGCTCATGGTAAGGAAACTATTAATATGCCTTTTGTTTTTCCCTGTTTTTGCTTCGGCCCAGATCAGTACGGACAGGGTAATGGCGATCGGACGCAATGCCCTCTATTTTGAAGATTATGTGTTATCTATTCAATATTTTAACCAGGTGATCAATTCCAAGCCCTACCTGTATGAACCCTATTTTTACCGGGCACTGGCAAAGATCAACCTGGATGATTTTCAGGGAGCCGAGGAGGATTGCAACGAAGCTATTGAGCGTAACCCTTTTATTGTAAATGCCTACCAGATCAGAGGACTTGCCCGTATCCGGCAGAGTAATTACGAAGGGGCTATTGAGGATTATGAAAAGGCCCTTCATTACTATCCGGAGAATATTCAGGTGTGGCATAACCTGGTGTTGTGTCGGATCCAGCAGAAAGATTATGAAAAGGCTGCTGAAAATATTGACCGGTTACTGGCTGTCTCGCCCCGTTATACCCGTGCTTATATGATGCGGGGAGAGGTGAACCTACAGCAAAAAGATACTATACAGGCACTGGCTGATTTTGATAAGGCTATTGAACTGGATAAATATGATAGCGATACCTGGGCGGCCAGAGGGATGGTGAGGTTACAGAAGGGAGATTATGCAGAGGCTGAATCGGATCTGGACCAGGCTATCCAACTCAATACGAAAGGGGTAAATAACTATATCAACCGGGCGCTGGCGCGTTTCCACCAGAATAACCTCCTGGGAGCGATGAGTGATTATAATATTGCGCTGGATATAGAACCTTATAATTTTATCGGACACTACAATCGGGGGCTTTTGCGCGCTCAGGTAGGGGATGATAACCGGGCCCTGGAGGATTTTGATTTTGTACTCCAGGTAGAGCCGGATAATATGATGGCTACCTTTAACCGGGCGATCCTCAGGGATCAGGTGGGAGATTACCAGGGTGCTATTCAGGATTATACGACTGTTATTAATAAGTATCCCAATTTTATGGCGGGTTATCACCACCGGGCGCAGGCACGCCGGAAAACAGGAGATACAAAGGGAGCAGATGCGGATGATTTTAAGGTGCTGCAAATGCAGCTGGAGAGGCAGAACCGTGCTTCTGCTGTGAATAACCGCGATATTGCAGAGGTTCCGGAGGATGGGAAAGAGGGAGAAGACGATGCTAAAACCCGTAAACAGTCGGATAAGAATATACGTAACTACCGCAAGATCATGGTTGCCGATACGAATGAAGAGAAAGATCACTATAAAAACACCTACCGCGGAAGGGTACAGGACAAAAATGTGGATATCCGCATAGAGCCTTTGTATGTACTTACTTATTACGAGAAGGAGGATCCGGTAAGGCGGGTGGTCAATTACCACAAGTCCATTGATGATATGAACCGGGAGGGGCTTTTCTCACACCGCCTGATCATAACCAATATGGAGACTCCGCTTACGGAAAAGCAGGTAGAGTTTCATTTTAATTCCATTGATGCCCGTACCACAGAGATCGTAGCGAATCCGCAGGAGGCGAAAAACTATTTTATGCGGGGGCTGGATTTTTACTTAGTACAGGATCTGGGTAGTTCTATGGAGGATTTTACAGAGGCCATTCGCTGTGATGAAACCTTCTTTCCGGCTTATTTTATGCGAGCACTCGTTCGTTATAAACAGCTTGAATATGAAAGGGCTGAAGGTGTGATCTCTACGGGGGTAACTACTCCTTCCCTGTCGGGGATAATGGTTCCCAAACCGGAGGTTCCCGTATTGAATTATGATGCTGTAAAGAGCGATCTGGACCAGGTTATCCAGTTGGCTCCCGACTTTGTCTATGCCTATTATAACCGGGGGAATGTGCTGGCACAACTGAATGATTATCGTTCGGCACTGGTTGATTATAACAAAGCGATCGAACTCCATAAAGATTTTGCGGAGGCATACTTTAACCGGGGGCTTACCCATGTCTACCTGGGTAATAACCGGCTTGGAATTTCCGATCTCAGTAAAGCAGGTGAATTGGGCATTGTTTCGGCTTATAATGTCATTAAACGTTTCACCGGGCAAAGCGAATAACAATTTTAATGAAAGCCGGTATTAGTCGAAACTTTTATTTATTTTGCGGCTTTAATGAAAGAATAAAAATAAACAGATGATAAAGATTACATTTCCGGATGGCTCCGTGCGTGAGTATGAACAAGGAGTCACTGGTTTACAGATTGCAGAGAGTATCAGCTCCCGCCTGGCACAGGAGGTACTGGCCTGTGGGGTAAATGTGGAAACTTACGACCTGAGCCGTCCTATTCATGAGGACTCTTCCATTATTCTTTATAAATGGGAAGATGAAGAGGGCAAACACGCCTTCTGGCACACCAGTGCCCACTTACTGGCCGAAGCTTTGCAGGAACTTTACCAGGGTATTCAGTTCGGTATCGGTCCGACTATTGAGAACGGATTTTATTACGATGTAGATCCGGGAGAGGCTGTTATCAAGGAGGCCGACCTGGCACGTATCGAAGCGAAGATGATTGAACTGGCTGCCCGGAAAGAGCCGCTGGTACGTGAGAGCATCTCGAAAGAGGATGCTCTTAAGAAATTTGGCGACCGGGGTGAAACCTATAAATGTGAACTGATCTCCGAACTGGCGGATGGTACTATCTCTACCTATACACAGGGAAGTTTTACCGATCTCTGTCGCGGACCTCACCTGCTGACTACAGCTCCTATCAAAGCCATCAAACTGACTACGGTAGCCGGAGCTTACTGGAGAGGACAGGAGGATCGTAAGATGCTTACCCGTATCTACGGAATTACCTTCCCGAAGAAGAAATTACTGGATGAGTACCTGGTAATGCTGGAAGAGGCCAAAAAGCGGGACCACCGGAAGATCGGTAAAGAGATGGAGCTCTTTATGTTCTCCGAGCTGGTAGGAAAAGGGTTGCCCATGTGGCTTCCTAAAGGTACTGCCCTGCGTCTTCGTTTAGAAGATTTCCTGAAGAGGATCCAGAAACGTTTTGGTTACGACCAGGTGATCACACCGCATATCGGTAATAAATTGCTCTATGTTACTTCCGGGCACTATGCCAAATATGGAAAAGACTCTTTCCAGCCTATCTATACGCCGGAAGAGGGAGAGGAGTATCTGCTTAAACCGATGAACTGCCCTCACCACTGTGTGATCTATAAGTCGGTTCTCCGTTCTTATAAGGAGTTGCCGGTAAGGCTGGCTGAGTTCGGAACGGTGTACCGGTATGAACAAAGTGGGGAACTTCATGGTTTAACCAGGGTGAGAAGCTTTACACAGGATGATGCTCATATTTTCTGTCGCCCCGACCAGGTGAAAGAGGAGTTCCTGCGGGTGATGGATATTATCTTCATTATCTTTAAAGCACTTGATTTTGAGAACTTCGAAGCACAGATATCTCTTCGTGACCCGGATAACCGGGAGAAGTATATCGGTAGCGACGAGAACTGGGAGAAGGCTGAACGGGCTATTATAGAGGCTTGTGAAGAGAAGGGGTTGAAAGCCCGGGTAGAATACAGTGAAGCTGCTTTCTACGGGCCGAAACTTGACTTTATGGTAAGAGATGCGATCGGGCGTAAATGGCAGCTGGGAACTATCCAGGTAGATTACAGCCTGCCGGAGCGTTTTGAACTGGAGTATACGGGAGCAGATAACCAGAAGCATCGCCCGGTAATGATACACCGTGCACCGTTTGGATCTATGGAGCGTTTTGTGGCTGTACTGATCGAGCATACCGGTGGTAAATTCCCGCTCTGGCTTACACCTGAACAGGTAGTGATCCTGCCTATCAGTGAAAAGTTCAATGAGTATGCCGCAGAGGTGCAGAAATATTTAGACAAACGGGACATACGGGCTACCGTAGATGACCGGAATGAAAAGATTGGCCGTAAGATCCGTGATAATGAGATGAAGCGTATACCTTATATGCTCATTGTTGGGGAGAAAGAGGCAGCAGAGGGAGTCGTATCCGTGCGTAAGCAGGGTGAAGGCGACCAGGGAACTGTAAAATATGAAGATTTTGCAAAAAAACTGTACGAAGAAGTTCAGAATATGATAAATAAGTGGTAACTTTGTCGC
>JAJPZL010000412.1 GCA_021204375.1 Bacteroides sp. | reverse complement strand
ATTCATATAAATAAATTTTAAATTAATCCGGACTTCCATAACAATATTTAAACAAAAATTACCAGCTTGCTTTTTTTACACCCGGAATCAAACCGTTAGACGCCATTTCACGGAACTGAATTCTCGAGATCCCGAACTGACGAATATATCCCTTAGGACGTCCGGTAATTTTGCAACGATTGTGCAGACGTACCGGAGAAGCATTCTTCGGTAAAGCCTGTAGTGCCTCATAATTACATTCTTTTTTCAAACGGGCTCTTTTTTCAGTATATTTGGCTACGAGTTTGGCACGCTTTACTTCACGTGCTTTCATTGATTCTTTTGCCATATATCAGTCTTTTTTAATGTTTTTGAACGGTAAACCGAATTCTTTCAGCAATGCATATCCTTCTTCATCTGTCTCAGCACTGGTAACGAACGTAATGTTCATACCCAGAATTCTGGTAATACTATCGATATTGATCTCAGGGAAGATGATCTGCTCCTGGATTCCCATAGTATAGTTACCCTTACCATCCAGTTTGCTCTCAATACCTTTGAAGTCACGGATACGGGGCAAAGCCACACGAACCAGTTTTTCAAGGAATTCATACATTCTTTCTCTACGCAAAGTCACCATCACACCGATAGACATCTTCTTACGAAGTTTGAAGTTTGAAATATCCTTCTTTGAAACGGTAGCTACCGCTTTCTGACCGGTAATAAGAGACATTTCGTTAATCGCTACATCGATGATCTTCTTATCAGCAACAGCCATTCCTAATCCCTGATTGATAACAATCTTCTTAAGAACAGGCACTTGCATTTTAGAAGAATAATCAAATTGTTTCATTAATGCAGGTGCAATACGGTCTGCATATTCTTTCTTTAGGCTAGCAGTATTACTCATTACTTAATCTCCTCTCCTGATTTTTTAGAATAACGTACTGTAGTTCCTTCGGAACTTTTCTTTCTCCCAATGCGTGCAGGCTGACCTGTTTTCGGATCCACAGGATTCAGGTTCGAAATATGAACCGACGCTTCCTGTTTAACAATGCCACCCTGCGGATTCTTAGCACTAGGTTTAGTACTTTTAGAAACCATATTTATACCTTCAACGATTGCACGTTCCTTTTTTACGAGAACTTTCAATACGCGGCCTGTTTTTCCTTTATCTTCACCGGTGTTTACATACACTGTATCACCTTTTTTTATATGTAATTTACTCATTACTTGAATTTTTTACAAATTAAAGTACTTCAGGCGCCAATGATACGACCTTCATATTGACAGTACGTAACTCTCTGGCTACAGGGCCAAAAATACGACTTCCTCTAATCTCTCCTGTATTGTTCAATAGAACACATGCATTATCATCAAAACGAATATAAGAACCGTCAGCACGACGGATCTCTTTCTTAGTCCTTACTATCAAAGCTTTTGACACCGCACCTTTTTTAACATCACTGGCAGGGATCACGCTCTTTACAGAAACAACGATCACATCTCCAACTGAAGCATAACGACGGCCAGTACTCCCCAATACACGGATACACAAGGCTTCTTTGCCTCCACTATTGTCACATATTGTAAGTCTGGATTCTGTTTGTATCATAATTACTTAGCTCTTTCAACAATTTCTACTAATCTCCATCTTTTAGTCTTGCTCAAAGGACGAGTCTCCATGATGCGTACAGTATCACCGATATTGCATTCATTCTTTTCATCATGAGCATGGTATTTCTTCGTTTTACTAACGAACTTACCATATATGGGGTGCTTTTCTTTAAATTTAGTAGCAACAGTAATCGTCTTTTCCATTTTGTTGCTAAGAACAATACCGGTTCTTTCTTTTCTTAAATTTCTTGCTTCCATCAAGACCAATTATTTATTATTTAGTTCTCTTTGGCGTAATTCTGTCTTCATACGCACAATTGTCCTGCGTAATTGTTTAATTTGTGTAGGATTCTCCAGAGGTGAAATAGCATGATTCAGCACCATATGTTTGTAATTGTTCACCTCAGCTTCCACCCTTTCTACCAGATCACTGGTAGCCAACTCTCTAATTTCTGCGATTTTCATAAACATTACGCATTTTGATTAATATCATAATCCCGTCTTACAACAAACTTGGTAGTTACCGGAAGTTTCTGTGCAGCAAGACGAAGTGCTTCTTTAGCGATCTCATAAGACACACCCTCAACTTCGATCATAATGCGACCGGGAGTTACAGGTGCTACGAATCCTTCAGGACTACCTTTCCCTTTACCCATACGTACTTCGGCGGGTTTCTTGGTAATCGGTTTATCCGGGAATATGCGTATCCAGATCTGTCCCTGACGCTGCATATAACGAGTTACGGCAATACGGGCAGCCTCAATCTGTCTACCTGTAATCCATTTGCTCTGTAAGGCTTTAATTCCAAAAGAACCAAATGCAAGTTGGTTACCCCTTTGGGCATTGCCTTTCATGCGTCCTTTCTGTTGTCTTCTGAATTTTGTCTTTTTCGGTTGTAACATATCTCCTAAAATTCAAATTCGTTTAGCGATTATTTTTCTTTCTTTTGAAGTTCTTTCCGCCGCCATTGTTATTGCCGCGTCCACCTTCTTTGCTCTGTGTAAAGTTCGGAGCCAACTCTCTCTTCCCAAATACTTCTCCTCTACAGATCCAAACTTTAATACCGAGAAGACCTACTTTTGTCAACGCCTCAGCATGACAATAGTCAATGTCCGCACGGAATGTGTGCAAGGGTGTTCTTCCTTCTTTATACATCTCCGAACGCGCCATTTCAGCACCGTTCAAACGGCCGGATATCTGTATTTTGATACCTTCGGCTCCCATACGCATCGTATTTGCGATCGCCATTTTAATAGCACGACGATAAGCAATCTTTCCTTCTACCTGCCGGGCAATGTTATTAGCCACGATCACGGCATCCAGTTCGGGACGTTTAACTTCAAAAATATTGATCTGGATATCCTTATCAGTGATCTTTTTCAACTCTTCTTTCAGCTTATCAACCTCCTGACCACCTTTACCGATAATGATCCCCGGACGTGCTGTACATACCGTAATAGTAATAAGCTTCAGTGTACGCTCAATTACAATTCTGGATACACTGGCTTTCGCAAGACGTGCATTCAGGTATTTACGGATTTTGCTGTCTTCCAGCAAAGCGTTACCGTAGTCATTACCACCATACCAACTGGAATCCCAACCTCTAATAATTCCTAAACGGTTACTTATTGGATTAACTTTCTGTCCCATCTGGATTAATTTTGATCATCATTAGTACTCTTAGAATCTACGAACAAAGTCACATGATTTGAACGTTTGCGAATTCTGTAACCTCTTCCCTGCGGAGCCGGTCTCATTCTTTTGAGTGTAGCTCCACCATCAACAAAAATTTTAGTAATGTACAGTTCGCCGCTTTCAGCCTTGCGTTCGTTCTTTTGTTCCCAGTTAGCTATTGCAGAGCGTAAAAGCTTTTCTACTCTGCCAGCAGCTTCTTTCGAAGAAAACTTTAAAACACCAAGTGCTCTGTTCACTTCCATTCCACGGACCATATCAGCCACGAGTCTCATCTTGCGCGGAGAGGTAGGAACATTTCGCAATTTTGCAAAATACATGGTTTTAAGGGCTTCTTTTCTTTTATCAGCCGGTATTTTTTTTCTTGCTCCCATTATTATTTCTACATTATTATTCTATACAACCACCTGCTTATTTCTTTCTATTACCAGAATGTCCTTTGAAAGTACGAGTTGGAGCAAATTCTCCCAACTTGTGTCCAACCATATTCTCAGTAACATAAACAGGAATAAATTTATTTCCATTGTGAACTGCAACCGTATATCCCACAAAATCAGGGGAGATCATTGAAGCTCTAGCCCAGGTCTTAACAACAGCCTTCTTACCCGTTTCATTCATGGCAAGAACTTTCTTTTCCAGCTTTACATTAATATAAGGACCTTTTTTTAATGAACGACTCATAATTTACTCAATTAATCAGATTACTTTTTTCTTCTCTCAATAATGTACTTAGACGATTGTTTCTTAGGAGCTCTAGTCTTAAGTCCCTTAGCGTACAACCCCTTACGTGATCTTGGGTGACCTCCGGAAGCACGTCCTTCACCACCACCCATCGGGTGATCAACCGGGTTCATTACAACACCACGGTTACGAGGACGACGTCCTTGCCAACGAGAACGTCCAGCTTTACCTGAACTTTCCAATCCATGATCAGAGTTACCTACACTACCGATAGTAGCTTTACAAGTGCTAAGAATCTGTCTAACTTCACCTGAAGGCAACTTAATGACACAATACTTACCCTCACGAGAAGTCAACTGAGCGAAGTTTCCAGCTGAACGAACCAGAGCTGCACCCTGTCCCGGACGTAATTCGATATTGTGAATCACAGTACCCACCGGAATGTTTTGAAGAGGAAGAGCATTACCAATC
>JAJPZL010000068.1 GCA_021204375.1 Bacteroides sp. | reverse complement strand
CCATTCTATGGATCCGGATTATCCCCAGGATCCTGCGAACAACTCATACAGACCCATAATATAACTCCTATATAGTAATATATATATATTTCATATCCGTTCTATTCAACGATCCGTACACAACGGGATACAATACTACTATAATCATACCTTTCAAACTCGTGATAAAGAATAGTATCCCAATTAGCACGTATACTCGGACTCAGATATCCCGAATCATACCAGAAGGCCTTTACCTGAATGGTTACCTCGTTATAATACTATACTTCTGTAGTGCCGGGAGGTGAAGAAAAAGGCCATCCATCCGGGAAATCCATAATTCTGAGCATAATATCTCCCGGAGTGAAATACCGGTCAATCAAATCCAGCTTTTCATCTGCCAATACATCTGCCCAGTTATTTTCATTATACAATATAGAACCCGAAAGATCATACCCAGTTAAATTTTCCAGTAAAGACTGGGCTACTTGTCTGAAACGCAGCGGATAATAAGGGATTTCCGGATGATCAGCAGCTAACCAGGTGTTCGAGGCCCATACATTATAGGCAGCATCACAAACCGCCAGAAAAGATAAAAGCTCGCAAGAGTTAATCAACCGCCATCCCTGGCCATATTTCTTTTCACAATAAAAAGGAGGCTCCCCCCCCCGGTAGATAGTAGGTCCCTGAATCTCCGGATCATAGTAATTTACCACATCGTTGTAAGCACCTTGCAGACCTTGCGTAAGATTTTCATTATAGGATAAAATCTCTACCGTACCACACTCGGTGGTAATAATGATACTACTATCCGTCGGAGTGACCGGAGGAATCGTTATCTGCATATCTCCCTGAAACAGATAGGTATAACTTGTCTTTTTCTAGGATTCTACAGAGGTCTGGGTTTGCAACCCACTCTCAGTATCCAGGTAAGCATTTACTATATAATGATAATTACGGATCACACTGTGAGTCGACAGAGCCGGAACCGTTCTGCGCTGGTCGGTGATCCCACTCAGCTGGCTATCATTCTCTATCAGGAAAGTCTTGTTATTAATTTCCAGAAGCGTATATGAAGCACCACCCTGAGGCACCAAAAATTCAGGAATATAAAAAGTTACGGCACCAATACTATCATTACTGTAATCTAGATCCGTCAGTAGAGCCGATTCAGAATCCATATATGTTCCCGTATAATAGTTATCATACGGAGGAACTGAAAGCACCGAAGGAACATTCTCCATCAATACCGATGTAATAGTACCTTCCGGAATTGTACTTCCCGCAATCTTCTTCCGAAACACAATCTCTACCTTAGCTAATGCCCTTACCAGTTCTACCCTTCCTTCCGGAATGACCAGCAAGGTAGGATTACTATGAGTTCCCCCGCCTGTTACCGGTATACCCGTATAGATAGCCGACATCACAAAGCGTCCCGCGGCAGTAGTAGCATCCGGTACAAAACCCGGAAGATAAGGCAAGGTAGTAAAACGACTGTCTGTAGTAAACTCCGACTCATTACCGATACTCTCCAATGCCTCCGTAAATCCACCCGTATATACCGTCTCGTTAGCAATAAAATAAAAGTTATACGTTCCTACAGGGAGCTGTACCGCTTTACTGCCCTCATCAAAACCCTCCGGGAAATAGAGCTTCTGGTTAAAAACCATTTCACCATCCTCCGGATTAAAAACAAGCATGTGTAACTCGTCTACTCGGTCTTCCCAAAGCACCCGGTCCTCATTAATACTGGAAGCAGCCGCCCGGATCGTTAAAGAGATAACGGCCTCATTTTTATCACCCGTTCCTCCCTGTTTTTCATCCGTACAGCCTATAGCCAGTATTGTCACCCAGCAAAGTAGTATGTAGATCTTTCTCATTTTATCCCTTACATTTCAAAATCGTAACTATGCACCAGCCAGTTATTCACCCAGATCTCCGTCATTATATAAGTACCACACTCACACTGATCTTCCGCTGTAAAACGGATCGTGAAATCATGATCGCAAGCCAGGTTCACCTCCGGGTTCTTCAACAAAAGTGTACCCAGCAAATTTCCCCGGAATACTTCCGTTCCCGAATTCCGGTCGCGTATCACCAATGTGTTGGTGATACCCGTTTCCAGTTTCATCAGTGTAACAGAAGCATTCAGCACACCACCGGTCACATTTTCCGTTGCCTGATACTCTATCAGTTCATCGGTAGCAAGAGTCCCATTCACATTCATAGAGCCATTATCCGCTTCAATAACTACTTCAAAATCTTCCGGATTAGTCAACCCCTCTACAGAGATAGTCAGGCGATTCGTTATCTCCAGCATGTTCACAGCAGCCTGTGCATAATAAGTTTTAGGATCCTTATTATCAGGAATATAAAGAGCCGCACTCTCTCCGTAAAACAGAGATATCTCTGCCGGTAGAGTAACCTTACTTTCTTTCCTGATCACCCGCAACAACAGATCGCTTTTCCGGGTTACCCCTGTTTGCCATCCGCTTACCGTATAATACTCCTGACTGATCCCCGACCAGGCTATCACCGTATATAATCCACTGATAAGTTCAGCACGCCGGGAGTAGCCGGCAGAGAGCTCCACATCACTTAGCTGCTCGTAAAAAACAAGTACCTCCTTTTCATCAAACACACCGTATAGAAGATCCTTGATTTGCTGCGGATAAACAGTATCCGTCTGACAAACAGTGCTGGAATAGAACCGGATATCCACTCCACGCAGCCCATCACACCTATCCTCATCCTCCTTTACACAAGAAGACAAAAGCAAAAAGATAATAACCGTAACCCAAAGAAACAGCTGGCAGCGTACATTCATTGCTCTATCAATTTTGTATTGAATTTATATACCCATTCCCGGGTCCTTTAACGACCCGGGAATGAAGTATCGGTCCTTAAAACTCTATATCATACGAGTGGGTAGTCCAGTTCAATGCTGTAACTTCTACCGTCATATAAGTTTGTTCCGGAGTTAGCGGATCAACCGGGTCTACAGGAGGATCCGGCTCATCCGGATTTACCGGTCTCGGATCAGGATTCTGTGGATCGGGTGAATTCGGATTTTCCGGATAAAGCGGATTCCAGTTATATCCAATGCGGGTAAAACCTGTAATATTTACATGATAAATATTATTTCTTACTACCGGAGAATTCAACGGAGCAGCAATATTATCCGGATTCAGCCATGCATAATAAAGCATCTTCCCACCTTGGTATACAGCGACTTTCTGGTTCTGTACAGCTGTCTGTGCAGCCTGTTTGGTAGAGTAGATCAATCCATCCGTCTGTCCGACATAGAAAGTATCATTTACCAATGTTCCACCATCTGCAATCGCAGTAGCAGTCGGGGTCAGAATAGCCCTTACCAGTACATACGCAGTATTTCCTTTTCTATATTCCGTTGTTCTCAGATCACCCTCCGTATGCGTATTCTCAAACAAGAACTTACCTGTAAGCGATTTATAACCATCTCCCGCAGCCGGAAGAACCGGAACTGTTTCCGGTGTAGATAGATCCGAATAGTCATAATACTGATTAGCCTGTCCTGTATATTCACCCAACGCCGGCACATAATCCGATCCGAAAGTGGTAAAATCAGGACGCTGTATAAAATAAATCTGAGTAGTACCTTGTGCTACCGAGTATGTAATATCAGAAAGGGTTTCCAAAACCGTACCATCTTCCGCCGTAAGCTGTGTTGAAGCCGTAGTGGTTACAATGGCACGCGATGCCATACGTACCACCTGCACAGAGATATGATTCACCCCACCCGATATCACAGAACTTTGTGGGATATCCTGTTCAATCGCTATTGCGGAACTTTTACCGGTCATCGTAATTACATCATACGCCACACCGTTCTCTGTAACTACCTCTGCCAGCCCCTCTGTCGGCACTAATGTATCATTACTATCTACCGTATTACTCAGCGGATTCGGACTGTTGAGTACTACATAAATAGTCTTGGTACCCGAAGTAGTCCGGAAAGGTTGGCTTGGAGACACCACCGATCCCGTAGAGGAGATACCCGATCCTGTAAATCTTTTAGCCTCAATGGTACCATCTCCCGATACCATATAGATATCCAGTGTTTCCACACCGTCATTCCCCTCATACTCTCCATCGTTGTTATAATCATCCGGAAGCGCATTGGGCTGTGCACCACCCGCACCCGGAAGATAGATAGAAAGATTCACATACGTAGGAAGACCCTCTTCCACTCCCGTCGGACTATCCTCCTTATTACATGCAACAAGGCCCAATCCTATTACTACCGTAAACAGATACTTCTTAAAAGTCATAACCTTACTATTTAATGAATTATTTATTCTCTCCATACATACGTTAAAATCTAAACCGAAACACCGGAGCGCAACAGCCAGATTTTCATTATTTTTTCTTTATAAGACCGAAAGAAGTGAAAGGTTTTAAAGAGAAGTTAAAAATTGAATAAGCGGTAAA
>JAJPZL010000071.1 GCA_021204375.1 Bacteroides sp. | reverse complement strand
GGTATTAAAAGCCTTCTGAAAAGGTTTATTAAACTTTTTTTTAAGAAATCAATCCATATACTTGCTGCCTCTTCAACTATTTTTACGCAGGGCCTTTTCATATAATATGCAGGGATTCGCTCTTCTGATAAGTGAGTTACCTGTGTGTCTTTGGTTAGTTTTAATAACTCCCCGCACGTTAGAGCTCCGTTTTTTTTCAATGAATCTCTGGGATAATAATTGAACTACCCGGTAGTTCTCCTCTTTCTGTGCTTTATTTTTTGCTTCTGTGGTTCCTGTTTCAAGACCGGCAAACATAAAGAGGGCGCAGGCAGCTCCGCATGTCTGACGCATCCGGCCAATTCCTTCCTCAAAAGAGGAGGAGAGGAGCAAAGCATTCTTCTCTGTAATTCCATACTCATCGGCAAAGGCTGTAAATACCGCTTGTGAACAGTTATATCCCTTTTTAAAAAGCTCTACCGCTTTCTCTGCTTTATCTTCCATACTCTATTATTCTTTTATGTTTTGTATAATTCATATTTTATTTTATAGTCCGAACTTGATATAAAGTAGTAGAATACTCGTATATAGAGCGGCTATGAAGCCACAAAGTAAAGAATCACCGACTGGGAAGCCAGCAAACGCAACGGTTTTTATCACTCTTCCCAAAAAGTAACGATCACAGCGATGTTGCGTCCCAAAAGAAGTGACGGATGCGAAGCTGACCAGATATCGGAGTGCAGCCCCCCAGCGGAGCAATAAAAAATAATACCTTTAAATGCCCTGAAAGGGGTAAAGATAATAGCCCATTGGTAAATGGAGCCACGCGGAATGTCACCCTGGGAAAAGTACAATACACCACAAAAACCAGCGAATCCCACTACTAACTATAAGTAAATAAAAAAGGTATCCTATACACTACAAAGATACCTTTCTTATATTATTTAAACTCTTTCAAAGCCTTACTTAATTGGTCCGGACAGGAAGTAAACCTTTTCCCACACCGGATCCCCTCCAGTCGGGAAATAACCTCTTCGCTTTTCATTCCTTTTACCGGACTGGATATACCCTGTTGATTACCATGGTATCCCCCTATAAAAAGAACTTCCTTCACAATCCCTTTCTCTACCTCCAGTTCAATCACTATACTGCAAGTACCGGATGTCCGATAAGTATATTTCACTCTTCTTCCTCCTGGGGACGTAAATTAGTATAAACGTTCTGTACATCTTCGTCATCTTCCAGCCTCTCTATCATTTTTTCAATAGTAGCACGCTGCTCGTCGTCCAGGTCTTTCAGATCGGTGGGTATCCGGGTAAATTCAGAGCTTTTGATCTCGAACCCGTTCTCTTCCAGATAATGTTGAATGGCACTGAACGACTGGAACTCTGCATACAAGGTGATCTCGTTGTCTTCTTCGTTATAATCTTCGTCTACACCATAGTCAATTAATTCAAGAATAAGATCTTCTACGGCCATATCCTCTTTTTTAGCAATGGTAAATACCGATTTATGGCTAAACATAAAGTCCAGGCTACCTGAAGTTCCAAGCGAACCATTGAATTTGTTCAATATACTTCTTACATTAGCTACCGTACGGGTTGTATTATCCGTAGCGGTTTCTACCAGAACAGCAATCCCGAAAGGACCATATCCCTCGTATACCATCTCTTTGTAATCCTTCTGGTCTTTGCCCATTGCATTCTTTATGGCACGCTCAATATTATCTTTCGGCATATTTTCGCGTTTGGCATTGGCAATAACAGCACGCAATGCAGGATTATTTTCAGGATCAGGTCCCCTTGCCTTTACAGCAATAGCAATTTGTTTTCCTATTCTTGTAAATGTACGGGCCATATTGCCCCATCTTTTCAGCTTGGTCGCTTTTCTATATTCGAACGCTCTTCCCATTATAATATGCTATTTTATTTGGTTCTTTATTATTATCTAAGCTTTGCACCCACTCTGTTTTCCAGATTGGCAATCAACTTAGCCATTATCTTATCAATGATCTTATCGTTTAATGTCTGGTTCTTATCCTGCAGAAGGAAACTCACGGCATACGATTTCTTTCCGCCTTCCAGGTTCTTACCTTCATATACATCAAAAAGAGTTACCTCTTTCAATAATTTCTTTTCTGTTTCGTAAGCTATCTTTTCGATCTGGCGGAATTCGATATTTTTATTCAGTAAAAGTGTCAGGTCGCGTCGTACGGTCGGATATTTAGGGATTTCCCGGAAACTGACCTTATTCGAACTGGTAGCTTTCATAAGCTCCTTCCAGTTTATCTCTGCAAAATAGACTTCATTTTCAATATCAAACGATTTAAGGACCGAGCCGGAAGTCAGCCCCAACTTAGCCAGTAATTTGCCTCCATGGGTTTCATACGAGAGTCCGGTAGCATACAGATCGTCGGAGAAGGTGTTTACTACTATCTTCCGTTTATCGAGTCCCACCCGTAAAAAGATATTCTCTACGTAAGCTTTCAGCTCATAGACCGAACTATTCTCGTCAGCATGGGTCCAGGAGCCGGAGACTCTCTTTCCGGTAACCCAGAGACCCAGGTTATAAACCTCCCGGTAAGGTGTCAGTATCTTTTCCGGATCTCTTTTTTCTACATTATAAAAATAACAGTTCCCGAATTCAAAGAACTTCAGGTCTGCATGCTGTCGATTTATGTTGTGGGCAATGCTTTCCAACCCTCCGAAAAGCAGGGTCTGACGTATGGCATTCAGGTCGGTACTAAGCGGGTTCATTAACATGACCAGATTAGTGGCCGGCAATGATTCCAGTTTCTCATACCGGGCCGCACCGGTCAGCGAGTTATTCAGGATTTCGTTGAACCCACATCCTACCAGTTGCTCTGAGATCAAATTCTGCATCTTGTCAGAGATATCTGCATTACTTTTCGGTGACAAACTGGCTGTAACACGGGTCGGAATTTCAACATTGTTGTATCCGTAAATGCGGAGGATATCTTCAATTACATCTACATCCCGCTTTACATCTACCCGGTAAGGAGGAACGGCCAGCTTCAACTCCTTTTCATTCTCCTCCAGAATTTTCATCTCCAGAGAAGATACGATTCCCATCACAGTCTCTACCGGAATCTCTTTACCGATCAGTCCGTTTATCTTTTCGTAGGTTACATCTACTATAAAATCCTGAATAGGAGTTTCACATATATCTTTTATCTCAGAAGAGATAGTACCTCCTGCCAGCTCTTTAACCATCAGGGCAGCCAGCTTCAGGCAATATACCGTATTATTGGGATCAATCCCTCTTTCAAAACGGAAAGAAGCGTCGGTGTTCAAACCGTGTCTGCGTGCACTCTTTCTTACCCAGGTAGGATTAAAGTAAGCACTTTCCAGGAAAATATCGGTTGTTTTCTCCGTAGAACCTGACTCCAGGCCGCCAAATACTCCTGCAATACACATTGGACCTTCCTGGTTACAGATCATCAGATCCTTGTCCGATAGTTTTCTCTCTACCTCATCCAGAGTAATGAATGGTGTACCTTCCGGAAGAGTTTTTACAATCACCTCTCCACCCTTTATCGCGGCTGCATCAAAGCAGTGCAGGGGCTGCCCGAAGGCGTGTACTATATAATTGGTAATATCTACTACATTGTTGATGGGTCGCACACCGATCAGTCTCAGTTTATCCTGCAACCATGCCGGGCTCTCTTTAACAGTTATCTCCTTTACGGTAACTCCGGCATAGCGCGGACAAGCTTCCCGGTTCTTTACGGTTACCTCTATATTCAGGTCGTGATTCTCTACCTCGAAAAGATCTACCGAAGGTTTACTCAGGTGGGTCTCTTTGTCGTTGCGAAGCAGGTAAGCGTACAGATCGCGTGCCACTCCGTAATGCGAACAGGCATCCGCCCGGTTGGGAGTAATATCCACCTCCAGTATATAGTCACTCTGGATGTTATAATACTCTTTGGCCACCGTTCCCACTACAGCCTCTTCCGGAAGTACAATAATACCGGCATGGTCCGTACCGATCCCTATTTCATCCTCCGCACAGATCATTCCGTGGGATTCTACCCCCCGTATTTTGGAGCGTTTGATGGTGAAGGAATCTTCACCATTGTAAAGTTTGGTCCCTACTGTGGCCACTACCACCTTTTGTCCGGCAGCCACATTGGGAGCTCCGCAAACGATCTGTTGAGGCTCACCGCTACCCAGGTTCACCGTTGTAATATGCAGGTGGTCTGAGTTAGGATGCGCTTCGCAGGTCAGTACTTCTCCGATGACCAGACCCTCCAGGCCTCTTTTGATGGATTGTACCTCTTCTACACCACCAGTTTCCAAACCTATTGAAGTCAGGGCTGCTGCTACTTCCTGAGGAGTCAGATCCGTCTGGACGTATTCTTTCAGCCATTTATAAGAGATATTCATATTGATAATTAAATTTATGATTATCCGCATAATGTCCTATTATAAATTCTGGATTTGAAGTCGGAGT